>CAZJLG010000142.1:0-4376 GCA_964546665.1 uncultured Candidatus Bathyarchaeia archaeon | reverse complement strand
TATTTCCTCCTGTCACAAAATGTTTGCACGCGGTCATCAAAAGTCTTCAAAAGTCTTTTTTTATATATTCCCAAAAAGCCTTCTAAATCTTCTCGAGTAAGCATGAATCAATGTGACGATACAACCCAACAAGCGTCCCGCATATAAAAAGGTTTACCCTACAACAAAACTGAAAAATAGACGCATGGACTAATCTAAAAGAGGCAAACAAAAATGAAACTCCTCCATTACAGCGATATTGAAGCAAAAGACGCTGAAGGCGGAAGCTCAAAACTGAAAATCAGGTGGCTCATAACCAAAGAGACAGGAGCCCAAAACTTCGTCATGAGACTTTTCGAAATGGAGCCTGGAGGACACAGCCCTCTTCACAGCCACAGATGGGAACATGAAGTTTTCATACTGGAAGGCGAAGGTCTCGTGGTTGGCGGAAACGAAGAAAGGAGGTTCAAAGCCGGAGACGCCATCTTTCTTCCTCCAAACGAGAAACATCAACTGAAAAATGACAGCAAAAAACCCGTAAAGTTTCTCTGTTTTATACCCTGCAAAGAAACCTGAAAAACATGTTTGAAGCCCACAGATACATTCTTTGTGTTGAAATAGGTACTCTTAAGTTTCTTGCTGCCCTCTTATATGAGTTAGAAGGGAGAGGGTGAAAAGTTTTGGATTATGTTTGGGAGAAACCAGCAATCACTTTTTATTTGGAGCGGTTTGGAAAGCCTGAGAGAGAACCGTTTTTGGTGGTTAAGGCACGAAAACTTACCGTGTCTAGAAGCCATGAAAGCGACAAAATTGGGTGTGCCCTTGAGGGATTCTTTCCTCTGATGGGGGATGTCGATTACCTATCTGGCAAAGAAGGAAAAGCGGACAGGTATGTTCTATGCTGGTTCGATGACCGCGAAGATGATTTCGGCAAAGCATTCAGGCGATTAACGGGCGTCACTTTTCCAGAAGGAGCAACATTTGTAACCGATGAAAGAGGCAAAAGAAGTTACGGCGCCAAGTTTGAGGCGAAACATGGAAAACTGGAATAGCACATGCTCGTAAGGATGCATATCTATCATTCGCAAAAAATCGTGCACCCTTCTGTTTTCGTATATAAGTTTTTGGGTAAAAGGACAACAACAATTAATTATGGGTTTGTCCTCGGTATGTAAAGTATCTTTGGGGTGAAGGACTCTGGTTAGAAACAGAGGATTAGAAGCTCAGAAGATGATCACGTCCATAGCAACGCTGATTCGGAACACCACTTGGAAGTGCGGAAAGATCGAGCGGCGGGTAGTGAATTACCTGCAGCGCAGATATCAAAGGTGCGGGTCTACCCAAACTCCAGTGAAGGACATGATGCAGCATTTTGAGCTTGACGGAAAACAGAAAAGCGAGTTCCTAGAAGCGATAAGGCGGCTAGAAAAACGCAACATAATCAAAATTTCGTGGATTTCGCCACACAATTGACAACGCTTTTTTAAGATGGATGCGGCTCCGAGTTTCTGTGCTAGTAAGTGACAGATAGCTGGAGCGTGTGCTCCTGAACCCTCCTGTATTTAGGTTCAAAATATACTGTTTAAGTTTTGTATTCTGATTAATTTGCAACATGTCACAGTTTTTCAGTTTTGATATTCAATATTCTGTGTTCATCAGTTTTTTATTTGGGAATAGTTATGGTAAATCATCCGAGTGCGCGGGTGTAAAAAACGTCAGAAAAAAAACCCGATTTGGATATTCCAACCTTCTTTCATTCTATACTGTTTTCATATCAAAAGAAATTGAAAGAAATTTTAGGGTCAGGAGAATCCATATTCGTGCATCCAGTTTTAGACACCTTCAACATCATTGAACGTGAACGGGGATTACAGTTAATTGATGGCGAAAGCGTCGAGGAGGTTTTGAACAACTTTCAAGACCAACTTGCAAAAACTGGGCTTGTAAAAAAAGTCGAATTCAAAAAACTCGGACCCGAAAAATTCTTGTTCAGCGTTGATGGTTGCACCTTTGCTGATCCTTGCCACAACTTACTGAACCCAAAAGACGTAACCTGCACCTATGCACTGTTAGTTATGGCACTTTTCCAGTCAGTAACCGGAAAAAAAGTTAAACCAGCACTGTCCGAATTCAGCCCAGAAGGCGCAAAAACCATTATCGAATCATTGTAAATATGTTTGCTCCATCTGCTTTTGTGATTAATCAGGAGCATAAAGCAGAACACAATCAATTTCCCACGTGTCCTGACCTGTGTCAGCTGTTTCCAGGTGCCCTAAGAACCTTAAGGTAACTGTGTCTTCGGTGATGGCTCTCGTCATGTTGTTCCATTGGTTTGGAACCAGAGCCGTCGCCAGTTGGTCCCAGGATTCTCCGTTCCAGATGTAGAGGTCCAAGTCTTCTCCCGTTGCAGAACCCAAAAGGATACATATTTCATTATAGCCTTCGCCGACATCAACGTCAGTGAATTGTACTTCGGCATCCAGCTCATAGTTTGTTTCTGTTGAACTGCAATCTGTGATTATGCAATCGATGTTCCATGTTGACTGTGAGGCGTCATCAGATTTGTTTTGGTCTCGTATGTTAATTGTGTAGGTGGCTCCGGTTAGACAGGACGCAGTGAAGTTGTTCCATCCGTCAGAATTCAAGGTTCCCAGACTTTGCCAGGACACGCCATTCCATTCATAGGCTACAAGATTTTCTCCGCTCTGACTTGCAGTCTGGACATAGATGCAAACTTGTTCGTTTGTTTCATCAAAATCGGCGCTTGTCCATTGATATTCGAAGTTAAGTTCGTAATCATCCTCCAAACTGGCGGGATAAACGGCAACTGTTGCTGCTTCCCACTCTTCAGAAGATACTGTGAAGTAGCTTGGGTTATCAAATGAGGAAGTGTAGTCTCTGCTGGCGGCTCCGATGGCGCATGTACCTGATCCACTTGATGATTCATACGTTTCGTGGTTGTTTAGGTATGTTGAGGGATAACCTGATGCCATGTCGTCATCGTCGCATCCGTAAAAGGCAAACCAAAGGTAATCTTTTGAGCCTCCTGACGGACTTAGTGGTCCTGGGTCAGGGTGATTGCTGGAGCTGCTTGATTCGGATGAGGCTTCAGGTGGTGAGACAGTTGGGTCGTCAGCGTTTTGTATTGCATAGGAAATATGGACTGATTCTTCGCTGCTTCCTGTGTTAACTGTTATTGTTGTTCCATCTTCGTTGCCTACGGCTTTCTTCCAGGCAATTGACATTGTAGGTCCGTTGTATCCAGCATCTTCTTCATAGATGACGTGCCAATCTGTTCCCTCATTTTCCCAGGTAACTGCTTCATTATCATCACATACAAAAACCGCCAGTATTATGTCGCCAGCTTCTATTGATGATGGAAGACTTACGTCGTGCGAGTTCGTGTCACTGGTTTCTGCTGAATGTGTTTTTGAGCGTACAGTTGGGTATCCGCCGCTTCCGCCGCCCAAATTTTCTTCCTGAAGGGTCATGAAGTCGCCGTCTGGACTGTAATCTTGAGAATTCACAAAATTGGTTTCTGTTCCAACATCTTCGGTGAAGTCAACATCTGAGCTGCTGCTATCTACATATTGCATGACAGTTGTTAATCCTGCGCCATAATCGCCTTCCGTCAAAGTGTCAAAAAGGCTGTCTGGTCCGCCTTGTTGGTGAGCAAAATTGCTGTGAGAGCCTTTGTCTGGTGAGCTGTCCACGTTTGAGATTGTGTTGACGTAGTGTATCGTGGGCTGGCTTGGAGTATCTGTAGACTCAGACATTGATACGTAGCTTATCTGGGTTTGCCGTTTAGTAATCACTTTAAACCTATACTGTGTTGAGGGCGAAAAGCTGTAATTTACTTTGACAGTGGAGTTTTTGTAGGGATTTATTGTTGCCTGTCCTTCGACGACTGAAAAAGCGTCAACGATTTCATTATTTACTTGCACAGACCTTATTGTGGCAATTTGTACTCCGACGTTGCTTACTGTCAAATTAGCGTAAGACGAGTCTGGTGCCCACTGGCAGTTTGTTACCTCAAGTTCTTCTAAGGACATAACCGATAACGTGATTGAGCTAAACCAAGAAACTGCTACAAGGGCATAAGCTATTGAGATGCTGACAAGAATTATGCCTGAAATAACTGGACTTAAGCCTCTCCTGTTTCGAAGAATAGATTTTTTCAACATTATTCACAAAAAAATTGTTTTTCGCCATTAATAGTTTTATGAACCTCGAAATCATATTCAGAATCTGACATATACTTTCCAAGAAATCGTCTGCGCTCAGCCTCTTGTTTCATCCATAACATGACATTTATAATGGTGGGAGATGCTGTTTGTATATCGGGGGATGATGTGGCCGTCCCAGACCGACCTTAGCGGGTATGAAGACTATAAGGC
>CAZJLG010000141.1:0-4389 GCA_964546665.1 uncultured Candidatus Bathyarchaeia archaeon | reverse complement strand
AGCTGGGACAGCTGAGAATCTCACCTTTCATGACGTCATCTGGGACCTCGATTTCTGCGTCGCAGTCGGGACAGTTGGCTTTCTTCACAACTCACACCTCTTTGATTTAAAGTGAGCCTTTATAGAAAATGTTGCTATTTATAAGAATTTCGGATTTATGGCGGGCTGTTTTGCACGTTTTCCAACTTATTATACGAAATTCGTAGGAACGGTGCTGTGGGGCTCGAAAATTGTGGCAAGAGCTTTTCCGGGGTTCTTGTGGGAAAAGGGGAACAGCGGTACGGAAATCGTTACAAATTTGCTGTTATTTGTTCAGAAATCGTTAAATTTTTCCGTATAGATATTATGTCAGAAGTGAAGAACATGGATGACACTGACAAGGCGATAATCGAAATTCTGAAGCGTGATGGCAGAGCCACGTACAGTAACATCGGAAAAAGAATTGGCTTGTCTGAGGGCGCTGTTAGAAAGAGAATCAAAGCACTTGTTGACGTTGGTGCAATACGGCGCTTCACTGTCAAGGTTGGACTCGCAGAAGGAGCAGAGGCAATAGCTTTGCTTTCAGTCAATCCCTCTTTGCCGACCTCTGATGTTTCGAAAGCGCTGAAGCAGCTTTCTAATGTTGAAACAGTTTACGAGATTACTGGCGAATACGATATTGCAGTCATTATATCTGGCTTCAGCATCACAGAAGTTAACGAGTGTCTTGAGAAGATACGGCGTTTAACGGGCGTCTCGGACACGAACACCATGATTATCTTACGCAGCTGGTAAAGCAGCCGTCTTGTGTGCTTCATGAGCGATTACGGTTTCAGAATCTGGGGTAAGCTTTTCGTATTCTAAATGCGCCAATTTTACATAAAGTATATATATTTGTGCGTTTTGTATTCTTCGGAAACTTGATTCAGCAAAACGTATTGAAAAGGACGGCTTACCATATTGGAAGAAGAATATCTTGATGAACAGGGGCAAAAACTGCTAAAAAGACTGGAAAGAGAGGGAATCCTTCCAAGCCCCTACAACTTCGCCAACTTCAATCCTCCCCAGCTAGACGAGTACATCGTGCACGATAGCACCCTGCGGGAGGGAGAACAGACTCCAGGCGTAATCTTCTCTATAGAAAACAAGCTGGAGATTGCCAAGAAACTGGACGAGGTTGGAATACAGCAGATAGAAGCCGGATTTCCAGCTGCTTCAGAAAAGCAGAGAAAATGTATCCGATCCATACTTGACCTGAACTTGGATGCTCAGCTTTCCGCCTTTGCCCGAGCAAGAAAGGATGACATTGATGCTGTTGCGGATGTGGGAGCTGACGGAATCGTGGTGTCTCTGTCTATATCTCCTTATCATAGGCAATACAAGTTTGGTGGAATGAGCAAAGAAACGTATCTGGAACGGCTGGCTGAGATGATCAGTTACGCCGAAAGCTATGGGCTCTTCGTCATCTACAGCGCAGAGGATACAACCAGAGAAAATGACCTGAATTTCCTGAAGAAAGCCTACAAAACCGCAGAAGATGCAGGAGCAGACCGAGCAAGAGTCGTTGACACTTTGGGCTGTGCAGGTCCCAATGGGATGTCGTTTCTGGTGAAAGAGATCGGAAGCGTCGTAGACATCCCAATTGAGGTTCACTGCCACAACGACCTTGGATTGGCTTTAGCAAACTCTTTGGCGGCTGTAGCAGCTGGCGCATCAACAGTTTCGACAAGCGTAAACGGTATCGGCGAAAGAGCCGGAATAACCGTCACAGAGGAATTCATTCCTGCCCTACACATAATCTTTGGGACCAGCCCCTTTGAGATGGCTCAACTAAATTCTCTGTCAAAACTTGTTGAGGACCTTTCAGGAATAAAGATGCCGCCTCACAAGCCGATAACTGGAGAAAACGTGACTGCCCACAGCTCAGGCATACATCAGCACGGCGTCCTCATTAACCCCACAACCTACGAGTTTTATCCGCCCAGACTGGTGGGTCAGAAACGAAGAGTATACATAGATGAACTGAGCGGAAGACACGGAATCATGTATGTGGCAGAAAAAGAGCTGGGAATTAACATCTCCGAGGAAACGGCAAAGACTGTTCTTGAGAAAATCAAGGCAGCATACTCCAGTGGAGCAAGAAGAAGCTCCTACACGCCCGATGAAGTTAAAGAAATGATAGTAGAAACTGAGAAGCGTTGAGTTCTATGGCTTCTACAATAACTGAAAAAATTTTAGCCAACGCGTCGCACCAGAAAGAAGTGTCTCCCGGAGACTTTGTAGTCGTTGATGTAAACTATGTTATGGCTCACGACTCTACAGCTCCCCTGGCAATCGAAGCCTTCTACAGCATAACCGATAAAGTCTTCGACAAAGACCGAGTCATAATAGTGTTCGACCACTTCTTTCCAGCGCCAACAATAGCAGGAGCAACCCTGCACCAGAAATCAAGAAAATTTGTGGCTGACCAGAAACTCTCAGGTTTCTTCACCAACGGAGTCTGCCATCAGCTCTTGGTTGAAAAGTTTGTGTCTCCCGGAGACGTTGTTGTCGGAGCTGACTCTCACACCTGCACTGAAGGAGCCTTGGGAGCCTTCACTACCGGTTTGGGCTCAACAGACATTGGTGGCGTCATGGCTACCGGAAAATGCTGGTTCAAGGTTCCTGAAAGCCTGAAATTCAATTTAAGTGGTTCAACACGGAAGGGCGTCTACGCAAAAGACGTTATCCTCAGCATTGTTGGAGATGTTGGAGCTGCAGGAGCCCTTTACAAAGCCTGTGAGTTTATTGGAGACTACGTCAAGGATGCCAGTGTCTCTTCACGGTTGACTTTGTGTAACATGGCTATTGAGATGGGCGGCAAAAACGGCATAATTGAGGCTGACCAGAAAACCTTCGAGTTTCTGAAGGGACGACAGGGAAAGGTTTTCAGAAGCGACAACGATGCCGCATACGCGGACGAGTATGAGGTGCATGTTGGAGACGTTGAGCCCCAGGTTGCTCTTCCTCGAGCAGTAGATAATGTGGAGCCTGTATCCGCGGTTGAGGGAAGAACCATAGACCAAGCCTTCTTAGGAACATGCACAAACGGTCGCTTAGACGACATAGAGGTTGCCACAAGAATAATTAAAGGAAAAAAGATTGCCCGAAACGTCAGGCTCATAGTTTCCCCAGCTTCCGAGGACATCTATTTTGCGGCTTTAAAGATGGGCTATCTGCAGGAGCTGGTTAAGGCAGGCGCAACAGTATGTAATGCTAGCTGCGGTCCCTGCATCGGCAGACACGAAGGAGTGCTCTGCGAAGGAGAGACCTGTGTTTCAAGCCAGAACCGAAACTTCACCGGACGAATGGGCGACCCAAAAGCAGACATTATTTTAGCTTCTCCGGCAACGGTTGCTGCGTCCGCTTTAGCTGGAAAGATTGCTGATCCGAGGGATTACCTGTGAGAGCATGGAAGTTTGGGGACGACATAAACACGGACGTTATCACGCCTGGAAGATACACTGTAACAACTGACAGAAAACGGTTAGGCGAAATAGCCTTCATAGAGCACCGACCAGAATTTGCCAAAGAAGTTAAGGAGGGGGACGTGATTGTTGCTGGATACAATTTTGGCTGCGGCTCGTCGCGGGAGCATTCTCCTGTTGCGATAAAAGCTGCTGGAATCAGCGCCGTTATAGCCAAATCGTTTGCCCGCATATTCTTCAGAAACGCGATAAACATTGGGTTGCCCCTCTTTGTTTGTGAAGACACTGACAAGATAGATGACGGCGACGCAATCGAGATAGACTTCAAAACTGGCGACATACGCGACAAAACCAAAGGAGTTGTTCTTAAGGTGAAGCCGTTGCCCGCGTTTATGCAGAAGATTGTGGACAGAGGCGGCTTGGTAGAGTTTCTCAGAAGTGATGGATATGACAACGTATAAACTGGCTGTTATTCCGGGTCCTGGAATCGGCGGCGAGGTTGTTCCTGAGGCTGTTCGGTTACTGGAAAGCACGGACCTGAATTTTGATTGCCGATACTTTGAGATTGGCTTCGAAGTCTGGAAAAAAACTGGGTCTCCAGTTCCTGACGATGTTTTGGCTAGTGTACGTAAGACTCAGGCTTGCCTTTTCGGAGCCACCACTACTCCTGTGGGTGTTCCGGGATACAAAAGTGCGATTATAATGTTGAGACGTGCCCTGGGGCTATATGCTAATGTTAGACCCGCAAAGAGTTATCCTACCCAGAAGGGCATGAAGGACGTTGATTTGGTTATTGTGCGGGAAAACACTGAAGGAATGTATAGTGGATGGGAGTTTGCGCTATCCGATTCTGCATACACTATCAGGGTGATTACAAGGAAGGCGACGGAGCGGATTGCACGGTTTGCCTTTGAGTTGGCGATGAAGCGACGCAAAAAAGTGA
>CAZJLG010000140.1:0-4412 GCA_964546665.1 uncultured Candidatus Bathyarchaeia archaeon | reverse complement strand
GCGTCAGCCCAGGCAACGAAATCAGCGAGTCCCTTCCCCAATCATCAAACCAGTGATAGCCTGCAATCACAGACTTGTTTCCAGTTGAAGCACGATAAACAATAAACGAATCCGCAGCCTGGATAAGCCACTTCATCCACTCCTCCATTTCCAAACCAGCGTGACGTTCCCTGAACTTCATCACCAAGCCTTTGCGCCGCTCTAACTCCTCAAGATACATCCGTTCAATCTCATCTGTTGTTTTGCCGAAAGATGAAAAGAGTTTCTGAGCTTCGTCACTGCTTCTTCCAGCCACAGCAACAACATGAAACCGCTTCGTTTCGTTGGGTTCAACAGAAAAGCTGAAGAATCCGGGCCTAAACTGGTCGTCAACACTGCTTTCACTTCTGGCGGCGTCAGACCTGAAGAAAACTTTTTCAACCCACCAGCTCTCCTCCACAAAGGAGCCGTCTTCGCTTGATGCCAGAATCAGGGATGAAAGCGAATCTGATGTCTCAACTATGGCGGCTTCTCCGAGGCGTTTCTGAATGAAGCCCCACTGCAGAGCATTCTTGTCTGTCATGCTGTAGATGTGCCTCGAGTTGACGAGTGGTGAGATGTTGAGAGACAGCTTTTTTTCTGATGGATTAGAAACTTCGTAGATGACTGCTGTCGCGTTTTTCATGTAAGGCATAAAAACCGTTTTCTTGACACTAACACCATCCACAACGTACATGTAGTTTGGAAGAGGGCTTAGAACAAAACTGGAGAGGAAACGATAGCCTTCAGGGTACATGACGTCACGGAACTCGTTTGCGCCAAGAGCATAGGTTTCTGCTCCAATCTTCAGTTCTTCATCAAGTTTTGTTAACAGAACCCAGCGGTTTATGGGCGGATTAAGGGATGCAACAAGGAGACCATGATATTTTCGGGTGTTGATGCCCAGAACTGTTGAAGAAGCGTATCCGCCTAACCCATTGGTTACAAGCCATTCCCTTCCTAAGGCATCGTTAACGTCGGCGAGAACGTCTCGTCCAAGAGCTATTTTGGGCAGTTCCAATTTGCTGGCATCCTGTCAATTTAATGTAAGAGCTTAGCTATGTTCTTTCCTGTACTCACATTGAAGTGGTTAGCCACGGTGCTACATTTGCTCCTCAACAGCAAAGCATGAGGAACTGGAAGCTCAAGCTCTGTAAGCGTTTCCGCGTAACCCATACCCTTCGCCACAACCAAGTCCACAGAATTGTAAACCTCTAGGAACTCGCTTGAACATTCGTCTGGAAAAAGACCAACAGAGTCTGAGCCAGTGGTCATAAGCCTGTCCGCCACTTTATCCATCCCAACAAATTCGGCATCCTCCAACAGGGCATCGTTAATTATTGGAGCGGCTTTAACTGCCACGGTGACATGGGCGCCAAGATTTTTCAGTTCTTGGACAAGCAGCGTGTCGAGCGCCACTTCTCCAGCGTTGTCAGTTAAGTAGAGAACAGTTTTTGCCTTCTTTGCCTTGTCGGCGATTTGTGCAATATCATCCAAGGCTAGGTCATCTTCAGCCTGTTGAATCAGCTTCTCAAGGTCTTCGAACTTGAAGGGGTTGTCGGGCATATCAAATTCCATTATGTTGCCGACTATGGCGGAGAGACAGGCTTTCCTGAACCGTAGCTCCGGCGATGTTTCTTTCTCGATGATGCTTTTGGCTAGAGGAACAACTTCCAGAGCCTTCCTGTTGCTGAGCCTCTTCTTTTGTTTGTACGGGTCAGGGTTTCCGGTTATCTTTCGTATCAGCCGATCCCGTTTTGTTCCTAAATCTGCGGGATTAGCTGTTGGCTTGAATTCTTCAGCCAAGAAACCTAGGACTGCAGACAACGTTTTGAATTGCAGCTCCCTGTCGTCTGTAGCTTGTTGAATTTGAAGGTAGCCACGATTAATGATACAGGAAATACATCTGAGTTCAACTTTCAATCACAAGTTCTCCTAACAGTCATCTGCCACTTTTATCGTCTCTAAATCGATGAACCGTTTTCCGAAATCACGCAGTTACATCGTTTCGCTTAAAGCATCTGCAAAGTCCATCAGCACTTTGCGCTGGTCTTTGGCTTTCACTATGCCGCTGGCAACCAGAACCCCCATGGTGCCAAGCTTCAAGGCAGCAGTCACATCTTCGCCCTTGGTTATTCCCGCACCGCAGAGAGTCACTACAGAGGGGTTCACATGCTTAACAAGAGCAACCATCTTAGTGACCGCGTCAGGTTTAGATTTAGAAACAGGAATTCCAGTTCCTATCAGTTCCGGTGGCTCCAAAGAAATTATGTCTGGATTAAGTGCAGCGGCAGCCTCGCTAACTGCAGCGTTGCTGGTGCACACAACAGAAACCATGCCAGCTTCACGTGCTCTTGCAACTATGGTTTCGATGTCAGCCAGTTTCAGTTGCATCTCCGCATGGTTGATTAAGGTTCCAATCGCTCCAGCCTCTTTCACGGATTCTAAGAGAACATGTCCCGTGGAACTGCCTGGAACTATAGGGTCAATATGCTGAGCAAAAACTGGAATGGAAACGGCATCACAAACGGATTTTATGTCTACGTATTGAGGAACTACGCCAATGCTAACTCCGGACTCGTTGCTAGCATCTTCTGCGGCTTTTGACAATTGGACGGCTTTTTTTCCAGTGGCTTCAGAATACGTCTTATAGTTCACTATGATGATGGGCATCTTAAGTTTCATAATATTCGCCGCTTATAGCTACGCCTAAGGAACTTAAAGATTTAGCCCAAGGAAATAAAGTTTCTATCTACAGTTAAGTCAAGATTACCCAATCGTCATCATTGTTAGAATTGCTCTATTTCCGCTGCTATATTCCGCAATTTTTGTGTGATAGGATGCTCTGTTTTTTCAAAGGCGAAGAGGTATTCTCCTCCGGAGCGGAGCACATCACAGGAGCAGGGGATAAGACCAACGATGGGCAACTGTTGTGTATCAAGTTTGAGGTGGGTTTTTCCCGATAAGATTGCTTGTGGAACTTTGTTAACTATGATTCCTGTCTTTTTTTCATACAATTCATAGAGGTCATGTATCATCCTCTGTGTGCCGTCCACATCCGACATGTCTACGGAAGTCACCACCAGCACCATGTCCGAGGCTACAATCGTGTTGATAGATGAGTACTGAAGCCCTGGACTAGCGTCACATATCACATAATCAAACCCCATCTCATTTAGAAGAGAGTTTTTGAGCGAAAGAAGCCTCCCAAGAGCTTCCAATCCCCATTTCCTGTCCTTAGATGACATATCCCGTATTGCCGCAGTTGAAGGATTTGCCAAACCAACAAAAAGCTGCCCATGTTTCACGTAATTGGGGGTACAGTCTGTCAGAATATTGTCTACCTTGCAGGCTTTGTTCAGGTAATCATTCACCCAGCATTTGATTTTGTTCTTGAAGGCAGAACTAAGGCTTGGAGCCCGAAGATCCAAATCCAGCAGACACACCTTTTTGCCCTTGTCTGCAAAGATCACTGCTAAATTCACGGATAGCAAAGTCTTGCCAGTTCCACCCTTATACGAATGAAGCGTTATGATCAATGATTCTTTAGCTCCTCTGCACTCTTCGTGAGGTCCAAAGATTGCTTTGCAACATCAAGCATTGGTAATGTACCTTTCCTCAAGTTCACATATGAAAGATGTGGATATCAAAAACAGACACACACATTCACCCAGAAAGAAAAAATGATGATGCAACAACTAAATTGTCAACTGCCTGAGAACAGAAACTCTTTCTAGTTCCGTAACAAAGATATTTTCTGATCTTTTCCGGCGGAGTGAAAATGAGGAGACCCATGGGAGGAAAAAGAAACGCCAAGGTTATCGGGCAGGTGAAGAAGCCTAAGCCCTCCCTAAAGGATAATTCATGGGTTCTGAAGCTTCTGGATGACCCAAGCCTCGCCACAGACTTGAACTACAGCAGAGAACAGATCGTAACCAAAACTCGGGGAAGCAGTCTATGTGCTGTATGTAAGGGCGGCAAGTTCCTGTGCGGCAAAACACGGTGCCCGCTGGTTGTCAGATTCAGTTCCTACTTCAGGTCAGCCACGCTTCTTCAGAGCACCGACTTGGATGGGGCTTGTCCACCAGGCGTCTTTGTGGGTCGAATCGGCTATCCTTACGTTTATGCAGGTCCTCTTGTTCCGCCCATCCACGAGGACACAAGCCAGTTTGACCTGCCTGAATCATGGTTTGGGAAGTCCATCGACGAAATTGTGGGTTTCCGCTCCCTGCTGGTGAGAGGAAAACATAGGGTTCACGTGAAAAAGTTTGAGGAATCTGGAAAAATCATGGACCAAACCATCGATTTAGCCTTGTCAGTTAACCCCGTTGATGTAGAGTTGAACCTTAAAAAGAAGCCCGCCGCCGCGCTTGTTCTTGATGACCAAGTTCAGC
>CAZJLG010000139.1:0-4459 GCA_964546665.1 uncultured Candidatus Bathyarchaeia archaeon | reverse complement strand
TGCATCAAAATCACACCCAAAGCCTTCGGCATAGGATGGAAAATGCCCATGACCAACAAATACAAAGGCTAAACGGCTTCCAGACAGTTAGTTCTGTCTTTTCACACTTCTGTGCGGCATATTAGTCTCCTAATAGCAGTACATTGTTGAAAACTAACTTTTTTCTGAAATTTTTCTGCACAGCACACAAGTTATGGATAGAGTTCACACCTTTGTGCTTTTGCTGAATTTCTTTTTGGCGATTACCCCAACAAAGGTAGCTATCAAGAATAGTGGAAGTAATGCCCACGTGGGAAACTCTGGAATTACGGCAGGTTCCACCAGCGGGTAGTTGTCTTGATTATTTTCGTCTATAATATATGGTGTGTCTCCTACTCCGTCTCCGTTTGTGTCTGTGCCGTTATAGTTGCTCCAGTAGTTTCCCTCAGAGCCGTCATCAAAAAGGTTAGGTTCATCCTCTGAACGGGCACTAATGACCACACCATTGTCTATGAAACAGTTATGGTAAAAAATATTGAGTGAGGAGTTAACAAGCTTGACTCCAACACCGTTGTCCACTACACTGTTACCTGTTATTCTGTTGTGGTTAGAATCATCAATCACTTCAACTCCAACATAGCGACTGCCAGATATGACATTATTTTCTACACTGTTATAGCATGAAGAGTAGAGAACGCGAACCCCTTTTGGGCAATCCACAAAACTGTTACAGGTTATCGAATTGTTGAAAGCCTGTATCAGCATAATTCCATAGCAGCCGAGCATCACCTCATCTGTGGGTCTAAGAAACACGCTCATAGTCACTGTAACTGTGTTATCTATGATGCTGTTGTTGGAGCCTTTTACCTGTATTCCCTGATAATTGTTTAGCAACTGATTTTCAGCCAAAAAATTCCTGTCTGAAGACTCGAGAATAATCCCATAACCGTAAGCGAATTCTTTCACGTTGTTGCTGACAATTCTGTTGTCATCTGAATATTGCAATCTTATTCCAAAAACGGGAGGCATACCTGCTTTTGTTCCATCCATCTCATTATTTTCCACAGTGTTACCTGAAGCTCCATAGAGCCAAACTCCAGTATAGGACACAAAATTGCAGTCCGACACATTACAGCCCTTAACCTGAAGCAGATGAACTCCCCTTCCATGGGGACCAGCATCATAGGCGGCTTTCAAAGTCAAATTCCAGATAACAACATCATCATGCTCCACCAAAACTACAGTTCCATTTAGGCTCCAATCCCCCTGAATTATCGTGCCTGCCTTGTCTTCTCCAATCAACGTTATCGCCTTGTCTATGGCAACGCTACCATTGTACGTTCCATGCTTAACCAAAACAACATCACCATCCGCCGCATGGTCGACCGCCTCCTGAATCATAGAATAATCGTCGGGAACAACAACAGTCCTAGCCTCCGCCTGAACAGTAACCACCGGAACAGAAACAACAACAGAACAAAGAACCAACAGCAAAGCTAGAGCAGCCATCTTCCCTAATTCAGTCATTCCCAGACCTTCATCAAGTACATGGACAGAAATGCCACATTTAGTTCTACTCAAGGAACACTACGTTCCATCTATGGAACAGCTGCAAAAACACAAACCGTTTTATCTCATCAACTTGGCAAGTATCGCCTTCGCCGAATGCAGCCTATTCTCGCTCTGCAAGTAAATCACAGAGTTAGGGTCATCTATCATCTCATCGGCTATTTCGTAGCCCCTATGGATGGGCATGTCATGCATAATCAACGCATCACTGTTTCCCTTCAAAAGCTTCCTGTTAACCTGAAACGGCAACATAGTTTTGACCCGCTTCTCCTTCTCCTTCTTGAACTTAGGGTCCAAAAAGAACTCCATGTCCACCCAAGTATCAGTGTAAACCACGTCACAGTCTTCCACAGCAGCCTTCACATCCAACGAATGCTCATACAGCCCAGTGGCTTTCGCAGCCTCCACCAGCCCCTCATCAACCGAAGCCTTATTCACCACAGGCGTCACAGTCACAATCTTCACGCCCGCCTTGGTGCAGCCCTCAATCAGCGAATTACAGATGTTGTTGCGTACCCCAATATACGCCAGCTTCAACCCCCGCAGCTTCCCCTTCTTCTCCTTGACTGTCACCAAATCAGCTATTATCTGGCAGGGATGATACTTCTCGTCACAGCCATTAATCACAGGAACCTCCGAAGCCTCAGCCATATCCTCCAAAACAGAGTTCTTCAGCAGCCGAGCCATGATTCCGTCAACGTAGCCTGCAATAGACTTGGTCTCATCCTTCAGGTCTGCTAGGATAAGATTGGTGCTCCTCCAATCCATAAAAACCGCGTGCCCGCCCAGCTGAGTCATGCCCACCTCAAAGGAGAGCCTAGTCCGCGTAGACGTCTTCTGAAAAATCATAGCCAAAGACTTGCCCTCCAACGCAAACTCGTATTCCGCAGGGTTCCTCTTGACCTCCAACGAACCGTCAATCAGCTCCTCAAGCTCTTTCGAGGACAAGTCCTTAAGAGTAAGCAGATTCAATTGCGACCTCTCCACAGTCTCCGTAGATACTCCACGTCAAACCGTTATATAAATTATCGAAACGGCAACAGATACAACGCCAAAAAATGTGCGGAACAACCGAGAATTAAAATACTCCATAAACATTTATAGTAACCTTCAAAAACCAAAACAGCAAACAAGGCTCACCTAAAAGAGAGGAAAAAAGTGAAACCCGCAAAAAACCTGAAAGCCATCTCAAGAATTCTCTTCATTCTTCTAATACTTCTTGCCCTGATAATCGGCTCCATCTTTTCCTACCTGATTTTGGCAGGATACTACATGAACCTCGGAGTCGAAGTTCCAGAAAAAACCACAATCTCAATAATCGACGCTAACCTGGACACAGCAAACACGGAAGCCTTCAGCGTAACCGTCCTTAACCCAACCTACTCCCCCACAGAAGCAACCATCAAAGAAATCTGGGTAGCAACAGCAGACAACCAAACACACCAAGTAACAGACATAGACCCACAGCTGCCCCACGAACTGGACAAAGGACAGGAAACAACCTTCAACTGCGACTGGAGCTGGGCAGACTACACAAGCCAAACCCTAAAAATCATAGTCCTAGTTGAAGATGGCTCAGGAGCAGTCTATGAAGTAGAGACAGCCGCGACGGGCCTTGGAATAACCGCCACTGTTTTCGATCCGGCGGATAGCCAGCACTTCAACGTGACAATAAAGAATGCTGCTGGGTCAGCCAGTGACCTGAGCGTCACAAAGATTACAGTGACCATGGAGAACGGAACAGAATACCAAATACGGGATATAACTCCGTCAATTCCGGTGCTTATTCAGGTAGGCACAAGCACTCAGTTCATGTGCGGATGGGACTGGACAAACTACAGGGGATTGAATGTAACAGTCAACGTCTTCACGTCAGAGGGCTACGCCTTCCACCGAACAAGCACCACACCTAAAGCAGCGCAGCTGTTAGTCACAGACCCGGTCTTCAGCACAGCCAACATGACCTACTTCAACATCACAGTCACAAACTCCGAATACTCAATTGTTGACGCTAACCTCACAGTTGTTGAACTCTTCTTCGCGAACTACACAAGCATAGAAGCGTCCGTGCCTGACCTGCCATATTTGCTTCCAATAGGCGACACGGTCACATTGCAGTGCCTATGGGATTGGTCAGGAGACCAAGAAGAAACTGTTGGAATTTACGTGACGACTCCTGAAGGATACCTTGGCTACGCTGCCGCAGAAATCCCCTAAACTCCCTTATCTACAACAGAACAGAAAAAGGGGCAGACCACACAAACAGATGTTGTTCACTAGTCACAGGTCTGCTAGATGGGTGTCCCCTCACCAGCGTCTTGTCTAGCCTTCTCGAAGGCCATCATTATCCGCTTCGTAACTGGACCTGACTTTCCAGCGCCTATCACACGTCCGTTCACTTCACGTATTGGCGCAACCTCTGCAGCTGTTCCAGTGAAAAACGCCTCATCAGCAGTGAATAACTCGTTTGGGGTGAGGTCTCGTTCCGTAACTTCGATGCCCATCTTCTTTGCCAAACGGATAATCAATGTCCGTGTTATTCCATCCAGTGCACCAGAAGATAGTGGAGGAGTCAACAGTTTGCCGTCACGCACAATGAATATGTTTTCGCCCACGCCCTCACACACGTAGCCAGTCTTGTCAAGGCAGAGAGCCTCATCCGCGCCAGTGTTGTTGGCTTCGATTTTGCCCAGTATGCTGTTCAGGTAGTTCAGAGACTTCATTTCGTGAGTGGCAGAATCCACCGAGTTGCGTCTTACCCAACTTATGACTGCGCTTATTCCGGTCTCAAGCTTCTCGGGCGAATGCAACTGCAGCGTTGGCTCCGTGATTATGATGATTGTGGCTTTGGGGCACTTTCTGGGGTCAAGCCCCAAGTCTCCGACGCCCCTCGTGACCACTAAGCGGATGT
>CAZJLG010000138.1:0-4547 GCA_964546665.1 uncultured Candidatus Bathyarchaeia archaeon | reverse complement strand
TGGGACTGCCAAACCAGAGTCAGCAAAGTTTCTGAAGACCTTTTGGCTACAATGCGGGATGCGAACTGTCAGCAGGTTTTCTTCGGCGTCGAATCTGGATGCCAAGAGATACTGAATGCAGTAAATAAGGGAACAACGGTTGAGCAGAACAGGAACGCAATCAAGATGGCGAAGGATGCTGGCTTGTTTGTTGCCATCTCAGTGATAATCGGGTATCCTGGAGAAACACGGGATATGCTGATGCAGACCGTTGACCTCGTCAAAAAGGCGGAGCCAGACGACGTGTACATTTGTGTGGCGACGCCGTATCCTGGCACTGACCTTCGCAGGCTCGTGGAGGAGATGGGCTACGAAATATCTAACGATTGGGGACACTACGACACAATAACACCCATCTTCAAGAACCCCAACCTGTCGGCTGAGGACATCAAAAAACTGAGAACCAACTTCTATAACAGCTTCTACTCTCCAAAATATGTGCTACGCCACATCTTCAAAGGAAACTTCTACAGCAAAGTGATGGCTCGAACGGCAATGAATCATATTCTGTGGCGAATCAGGCATATCTTCTAAACTAGCTCTGTAGACACGTCTGCGCCTCTTTCAGCAGGGACACTATGGGCAGGTTGTAGGGACATTTTGGTTCACATTCTCCACATTCCGTGCAGTTAGAGGCGTCAACTTCAAGTCCGCTGTACAGTTTTTTTGCCCACTTCTTCAGTCCATAGGTTGTGTACAATGTGTGAAACCTGAGTATGGCGGCTATGTCGATGTTTTGTGGGCAGGGCAAGCAGAGTCCACAGTCTCGGCAATAGTTTTCACCAAACTGGACTCGAAACGGTTCTTCCTCATCGCCTGTTAACTCCATATAGCTGTTTCCTACCTGAGCTGCTACCTCAACTTCAGCAATTGACTTCAATCCAGTGACAACCACGGACACGTCCTGTGCCAGAACAAACCTGAGGGCGTTTTTGACCATCGAAGCTGTATCTGACCCTAAAAGAGCATGTAGTTCAGGTTCGTCAGAAAGCAGAGACAAAGACGGCTCATACAGGCAAGTGATAAGTCGAGAAGTCTTGGCTGATAACGGCTTCATTATGGCAACGCCGACATTCAACTCTTTTGCCCTTGGTATTAGTTCCTCTAAGGCTTGCCTTGTCACCACGTTAAGGGGCACAAGTATGGTGTCAAACTCGTTTGTTTCGATAGCTTTAATCAATACGCGAGGCTTGTGGCTTGTTATGCCGATGAAGTCCACCAAGCCTTCACTGCGAGCCTTCTTGCACATCTCCAACGAACCGCCTGAACCCATTGCCTTCCCCAAAGTTTTCTCGTCATCTATTCCATGAAGCTGAATCAAATCCAGCCGATCAGTCTTCAGCCGACTTAGACTGCTCTTGAAGTCTGCCAGCGATTCGCTTCGGGTTCTTGAAGCGGTTTTCGTGGCTAAAACGCACGCATCCCTTACATCTTTTAGTGCTGCTCCAAGTTTTTCTTCACTGTCTCCATCCAGTTTCGCAGTGTCAAAGTAGTTGATGCCAAACTTAAAAGCCCGTTGGACAACCTGCACTGCCTTATCCATGCTTAGCTCCGAAATCCATGTGCCCCCAAAACCTACAGCAGAGACTTGAAGCCCTGTTCTTCCTAGCCTTCTTTTCTGCAATGAATCATCCCACAGGTTGAACGTGAGTAGCTAAAGAGGAAAGATTATCGGAGACCCAGCCTAGATGCTATGCTCCGTCGAAGCCATGCTAAAGCAGTACGGGTTGTAGAGTAGCCATATACTCCGCCTTTGCTGAAGGCACGGAGGACATAGGTTGGGCGAAGATAGAAGCTTTGATGTGCCTTGTCATGGATTTCTTTCAGTTCCTTCATGCTCATGGTCGGAGACTCGAAGGTGGGAGTGGCTGTGTCGTACCTGTTGAAGTCAGTTATTTTTAGCCAGCCCATCTTTGTCACATAATCGTGCATGGGCGTTCCAGGATAAGGCGTGGCGATGTAGATTCCAATCTCGTCGGGGTTTATTTTTTTCAGAAGGTTTATGCTTTCCCATGCGGTCTCTTTGGTTTCGCCTGGAAAGCCGAGAATAAGGCTTGCAACTGCTATCATTCCAGCTTCTTGCGTCCACTTGAAGGCGTCAAGAGTCTGCTGCGTTGAAATCCCTTTTCCCATAGCGTCTCTAACCTTGTCTGAACCCGCCTCAACGCCATACCACACGGCAATGCATCCGGCTTCATTCATTTTTTTAAGCAAATGTGGTGAAACCATGTCCACACGGGTTTCGCAGTCCCACTTTATCTTTAAGCCTCGCCTCAGGATTTCGTTACATATTTCCTCGGTTCTTGCCTGGTCCACGGTAAAGGCGTCGTCATAGAAGGTGTACTGCTTCTCACCATACTTCTTGTAGAGGAACTCAAGTTCGTCTACGACCCTTTTGGGGCTTCTCATCCGGTATCGGCGCCCAAACATCCTTACGGCTGTGCAGAACTCGCACCAGAACACGCAGCCCCGGCTCGTCATCACGGGAAAAATAATGTTCCCATACTTATTGAATTGCTCAATAGGAAAGAGATGAACAGCCGGAAAAGGCAGACTGTCAAAGTCTTCTATGTACGGCCTGTCCTCGGTACGCACAATTTCTTTACCCTTCCTGAAGGTTATGCCCAACACGTCGCCGAAGCTTTCGCCTGATTCCAGCTTCTGCATCAGCTCCAACATCGTGATTTCGCCCTCCTTCCTCACAACAATGTCCAGCTGCGGACACTCCTTCAGCGCGTTTTCATCCCAGAAGGTAACGTGGGAGCCTCCGATAAGGGTTAAGCTGTTGGGTAAAGCTTTCTTGGCTACTTTGATTATTTCGAGGGCGGATTTGTAGGTGAGTGTGGTGGAGGTTAAGCCAACCACTTCAGGTTGCCGTTTGCGAAGCTCGTTTTCTACTTCATCTAATGTGAGGTTGAGGGCTTGGCAGTCGATGACGTTGACGTCGTATCCGTTTTTCTCTAGGACGGCTGCAAGGTATCCGATGCCTAGAGGGATGAAGGGGGGGTGTCGATGAGAGCCTGTTGGGTACGGTGGATTCACAAAAGTAACCTGCATAGGTACACCTTCAAATATTTTCGATTAATTAGACAAATAGCGTTATTAATAAGGTTAGTGCGGATGAGGCACAAGTTCAAAAGTTTGTAAATGAGCCTAAACCACAAATGATTGGTTCGTAGTTATTACTAGAAAAGCTAGTTAAAAAGAAAAAAAAGAAAAAGGGGTAAGGAAGTTTTGGGCTTATTTCTTCTTGATGAGTCCGTATATGCCAATGACTATAGCGACAATGACTAGCACTATGATGACTAGATCAATTGTCAGGTAGGCGGGTATGTCTGGGCAGGTAGTTGATGGATATGCGGGTAGCATGTTGATAGTTCTCTGAGCAGTTTCAGCAGCGATCTGGTCCACTGTCGGAACGTCTGGGTACTGTGGTAGCATGTTGATAGTTCTTTGAGCAGCATCTGCAGCGATCTCCTCGGCTGTTGGGACATTCGGGAATGTTGGTGCTGCGGGATCAACTGTTATGTATGCTGATGCTTGAGAGCGCCAGTAGGATTCTGTTCCTTCAAAGATGGCTGTAATCCAGTATGTGCCTTCAACTTCTGGGACAAATGGGAAGCCGAAGTTGCCATTCATATCGGTTACGGTAACGCCGTAGTCTTTGAAGTTGCCGTTTGGATCATATGCTGTGATTCTTACCGTAACTCCCATGAAGTCTGTTGGGCAGTTTTGCTGCATGTAGACGTAAGACATCCAATCATCCATGTATGCATCAGCTGCACATGGAATGCCATTGGGGAAGCGTTCAACAACGCCGTCTTCCTGCGAACCTGCAGAAATATCCAATACAGAACCTTCTAACAGTACAGTGCTTCCTAGTTGGGAAACTTTTGGTGCACCTGTTACGGTAGTTGTGGTGGGTCCTTTGCCTATGCTGTAGAGTTTGCCGTCTTGGCTGTTCCATAGTATCACTAGACCGTCTGCAACAGCTGGACAGTTTCTTCCAGTCCAACCAGTTAAGGTCCATACCGTTGATCCATCAGTTGTGTTTATACAAACAGTCTTTGATGGGTGCAGTGGCGGATCATACATTTTACCCTCTGAGAGGATAATCTTACCGTCAGCAATTGCATCATTGTACCATAGCTCGTAAATATTGTATGGGGTGTCTAATCCGGCATATCCGCGGGTCCAAGTCCAAGTGATGTTTCCTGTTTCCAGATCGATTGCACTGCAGAAGCCGCCATAGTCCCAGATGTAGACCTGTCCGTAAGCGATGTCACCGGATCTTGTAATAGTGCTCCAAGCATTTCCTGGTAGCTTTACTGGACCCCACATGTAGCTTCCGTCTTCTAGTGAGTAGCCCCAAGCTTCGTCCGTGTCTTTGTTGTGTAAGACGTATGCGCCTTCACCTAAAGCAACGAGTCCTATGTCTTCCATCATTGGTAGTGTGTGATTTATTGGTCCCCAGAGCAGTTCTCCCGTCATAGCGTCCATTCCAGCTA
>CAZJLG010000137.1:0-4557 GCA_964546665.1 uncultured Candidatus Bathyarchaeia archaeon | reverse complement strand
ACAAACTGCACAAAGAATACACACAAAAGAAACACAAAACAGGACAATTATGATTTCGGCAATCTGAAACAAGCCAGCAACTTCGCAGTCTTTGCGCTTGAATTTTTCTGAAAAAAGCTATTTTTCAACAATCGTCTGCTATTAGGAGCCTAATATGCCCGTTATCGGTCGCAGATGCGACAAACCGTATACGTGTACCCTTTGTTTTTGGCTAGTTCCTCTGCCTTTGAAACTGCTTCGTCGCGGCTTTCGGAAACCCAGAACTCTCCGGTGTTGTTCTCCCGCGCCTTTGACGGTTTGACACCCACTGAACTGATGGGGTCAGCCAGCATGCAATCAATTGTATGCAGCTTCACTTCCTTTTTTGGGTAATCCACAGCCACCAAGTAGCCTGGTGTGGTATACAAGTCAATCAGTTGCTGGTCAGTAACGATTTCAGTTAGCATGACTAAACAACTCTCATTGCCGCTGCTTGACTTCAGGCTGTTTCTGCGGCTTCTTCGGCTGGCGCAGTCTCTGCTTCAGGCTTTGCCGCCTTTTTGCCCTTTGGCTTTTCAACAACTTTCATGTTGACTTGAACAATAGAGTCGGTGATGACGTTGCCGCGGACAGTTTTCCGTTTTCTCTCGCCCTTATTGGAGGAATGGAATCCGACGCCTTCGCTTAGGATGGCGCCTACACGAACTCCGCCGTGGATGTTCGGTCTCATCGGGAACCCATCCTTGTCTGAACCCCCAGTTATCTTCAGTTTATATCCAGACAACTTAACGGCGGCTCCATCAATAACTTCTCCCAGTTTTCTTCCAATCAGAGGAACCGCCTGACTTTCCTCCACTTCCACGGACTGTGACTTCCCATCTTCAGGGTCTGAAACGATTATCTTGAATTTAGCCAAAGCGCTTTTTACTCTCCTACGTATTTCTCGTGACGTTTAACTGAATGGGGAACAGCTATTTATTAAGGATTACCCAGCGCAAAACCAAGAAGCCCTCAAAAAGGCAATCATAAATCAGGAGGGTTAGAAGTTGAAGACACCTGACAGTTTCTCCATGACCTCAAGGGGTATGTTGAAAACGTAAGAGAAGGGACCGAGACCACTCAGCATCTCCCTGAGACGCATTATATCCCTTTTGTCCACTGCTCTAATCAAGGGGGCAATCACCAAATAGACGCTCAAGAAGGATACGCCACCCAGAATCAATTCTGTCCAGTATCCCCAGTTAATGGGCGTCAAAAGCAGATGAGTAAACACTGCGGCAATCACAGAAGCTAAAAGGATTTTGGAGGAAGACACCCAATCTACTGCTGCGCCAAAATTTTTCTTTACCCACCATAAACCAAAAACGAGACTGGGGAATCCTGCAATCAAACTTGTCACTATCAGCCCTACAATTCCAAGGTGACTGATAAGCGCCCAGCCCAGCAGCAATCCCATACACAAAGTGATGAGAGCCATCCTCATCGTAATTTGTGTCTTGCCCTGACCATTCAGAAAGTTGCCTAAACTAAGATTTCCAATTCCCGCGTAGAGATAGAGGATGATGTAGAAACTCAGAAAGAAGGGCGCTTGAGTATATTCTGTGCCGACAACAGCGAAAACTATGGGCTCAGACAAAACCATCATCATCAAAGTCACTGGAAGTGTAAGCAACGCTCCGTACTTAACAGAAGTCGTGAACACAGCCCTAAGCGTTTCTTTTTCCTTGTCCCCTCTAAGTTTTGAAAAGGCTGGAAACAGCACCGTGTTTATCGGCACCGTGAAAAAAGTGATTATAACGGTGAAGTTGAAGGCTGCCTGAAAGTTGCCTAGAGCAGTTGTGTACGAGGAGCTGCCAACCGCCGGGTAACTTTGGGTCAGCACAGTGTTATAGAACTGTGGCAAGAATCCGCCTATTACAACTGAGACAGAGAGAGGCACTCCGTATGTTAGTAGCGTCTTCAGGGTTTCTTTGATGGCTGTCTTGTTCAAGGCATCTTTCTTACAGTAATTCCTGAGAAATGAAGAGTAGAAAAGCATGATTCCTATAATTCCTGCAGTGACCTGTGCAAAAATCTGTCCTTGGATGGCGCCCAAGATACCATAACCAAGAAATACAAGGAGGGGCGCAAGAAAACATCTTATACTCGAGTTTAAAATCAGCGTCAAACTGTAAAACTCGAGTCTTTCTAAACCAACAAAGGTGGACTGCGAAACCTTAAGAAACGAATCAGCGATGATTGTGAAGGAAGCAATTTCAATCAGAACTTTTGCCTCAGGTAAATGAAAAACGTTTATTGCAAGAAAACCTGCCAACAAGAAACATACCAAAGTAAGCATAAACCCCGTAACTAGCTCGAACAGTACCCCCGTAAGCATGACGTTTTTGATGCTGTTTACTTTGTTTTCGGATTTGTATTGTGCCAAATGTCTTATCATAGCAGAATTCATGCCCCAGTCTTTGAACAGACTGAGCATAGTAGGGAATATCAGCGCAGTTGTGATTATGCCATAATCGTCGGGATTAGCCAGCAAACGCAAAACAAGGATTAGGCTAACAGCTGTGACAATGCTGGAGATGCTTACGCCTAAGAAAATTTTGAAACCGCCCCTTGCCGACGATTTCGCCATTTCATTTGCTTTATCCAAATATCCGCGCTCCCGAGGCTCCCTGTTTTAGTTTAATGCATAAGGACTGTTTATTTAAAAATTGTTGGTCTGCAAATTCTTCAAGATGTTCGCAAAGAACTTGGGCAACTTTGAGAATAAAAAACTTCAAGTTTTCTATTTTTGTTGGTGTCTGGAAGAAAATTGGAAAACCTCTTATATTCCCGACAGACCATGGTACACATTGTTTGAGGGAGTTTAGAGATGTCCAGCGCCAAACTACACTCCTCAAAAAATCCTGTAATTGCGTCTTGTTTAGCTGGGCAGCTGGAAAAAGAAATTCCTGACGTAGACATTTATGGAGCAGAAAGGAAGCTTCTGGACTTTGCGTATCAAGACTTGGAAACTTGTTTACGGCTGGAATGGAAGGACACAAACTCCGAGGACATCGAAGAGGCACTGGACAATGAAGACAAACAGGAAGAGGTTAAGGCTTTTGTGAAGGTCTGGACCACGCAGTGGCTAGAAAAATGGAGAGAACGAGTTACTCTTTGCCAGAAGATGCCACGGTTTTCGCTACAGCACCTCAAGGCAAAACAGAAAGCCACGAAGCTACTCAAATATATGGAATACGGGCAGGAACTGAAGGACTTTGTTGCTCAGAAGCTGATTAATCAGGGCGAGGTATGCATGCCCGAACTAATAGCAGAGAACCTAGTTATCGAGCAGATAGCATATAGGCTGAAAATGAACGAAGGACAGGAGCCAGTTGACAAGGAAGCTTTGGAGCCGTGGCAAATCTTTCGCGATGTGACGCCTCAAGTGAAGAGTTTGGCAGAAAGAAAAATGCCAATAATTCACATGAAGCTGATGCCGGAACGGTAGCGGTTACATTAAGCTTTTCTGTGAAGCAGGTTACATCATTTCCTTTAAAGCAGATGTTATGTCCACGTTTTCTGCGGGCACATTTGTGAGCGGCGAATCTTTTACGTGTGGAAGACTGTCATGGTATATGGGTCGTTCTTTGTTGTAGAAGATTCCGATAGGTATCCTGTCTCCCCACTCAAACGCCTTCTCCAAGGCTTTTTTTCTGTCAGTCACGTCGTGGCCTTCTTCCTCCAGCTTGTATACTCTCTGGCTGAACCAATCGTACGTGTTCAGGTAATTGAAGGAAACACAGGGCTGGAACACGTCGATGAAGGCGAAGCCCCTGTGCTTGATTGCCGCCACCATCAGGTTTTTCAGGTGAAACATGTCGCCTGAGAAGCCTCTAGCCACAAAGCTGCCGTTGCTGACTAATGCATGAGCCAAAGGATTCAGCATAGGAGGTATAACCCCGAAGGGAGTTGATTTCGATTTGAATCCCTGCTGGCTGGTAGGGGTTGCCTGACCAGTGGTTAAGCCGAGAACCATGTTATCGTGCACAATCAAAGTCATGTTCATGTTGTTTCTTATGGCATGAACAAAATGTCCCCAGCCCTCAAAGTACTGGTCTGCGTCTCCCGCGAAACCCACCACCGTTAGGTCAGGATTCGCAAGCTTGATGCCCTGCGCTGTGGGCAGTACTCTGCCGTGGATGCCGTGGAAGCCGTTCACATTCACTTGGTTGACTATTTTGCCGTGGCAGCCTATGCCTGACACCATCATAGTCTCTTCTCTTTTAAGCCCAAGCTCTATCAAGGCTTTTTTGAAGGCCATCAAGACTCCGAAGTTTCCGCATCCTGGACACCAAGTGTTGTCTTTCGGTGTCTTCAGGTCGTCTAGGGTTACCATTTAGAGCACCTCCTTTATGCTCTTGGCAAGTGCTTCTGGATTGAAGGGTCTCCCGTCGTACTTCAAAATTTTGTGGTCAACTGCTGTGAGAAGATGTTCGCGTATTAGACTGGACAGCTGGGAGGTCTTGTTGTTCTCTATGACAATGGTTTTCTTGGCTGACTGCAGTATTTTCTGAACTTTGGCGGCGGGAAAGGGAG
>CAZJLG010000136.1:0-4561 GCA_964546665.1 uncultured Candidatus Bathyarchaeia archaeon | reverse complement strand
TGGCGGGTCCGCGGGGATTCGAACCCCGGAACTCCGGCTTCGCAGGCCAGTGTCCTAATCCAGACTAGACCACGGACCCCTTCACAGAGGGAGCATCAATCATACATAAGAGGTTTTTCGTTTGCCGAAAAATAAGCCGTGTCAGGTCGTTGGAAAAATTGTTAATTTGGTAAACCATACAATTTTTTGTGTTATGTGTATTTATGTTCTACACATAGACGACAATCCTTATTAATAATCAATATCTCTGATACATATCAGTGAATGATATGCCAACACCAGGTCAAGAATTATCAAGCATCGACTTCGAGTCGATGATAGGCGGTCCTCTCGTAGCAGTAATTAACGCACAAGCCCAAGCAGCAATGTCAACAGTAAACTTCATCAAAGAAGTAGGATTCAAGAAACCAAAAACTGAAGAAATCGCAGGAGAAGACAGCAGCACTGAAGAACCCATCTATGTCACATTCAAATACCCAAAGGAACTCAGTCCATATCAGCCTGCAACTCCAGGAGACCCATCTGCAACTCCGCCAGTTCCTCCAACCGCTGCTGTCCCTGCAGTGTATGAAACACAACAGCTCCAAGTTCCCATATTGACACTTCTGCCTATCCCCTTCATTCGAATCGATGAAACCACCGTCGATTTTAACGCAAAAATCAATTCAGTGTCATACAGAAAAACCGACACAAACCTGAAAGTTGATGCCTCAACAGAAGCAAAGGCTGGTTGGCTGTTCGGGTCAGCCAAACTGAAGGTGTCCACTTCTTTCCAGCGCACAACACAGCAAGGAAACACAGTCAACAGAACATACTCTCTAGCTGTGCATGTGAAAGCAGTTCAAGATGAGATGCCTGCTGGAATGGAAAAAATGCTGGGCATTCTCGAGAGCGCAATAATATCAACACCCGCTGCCAGCGCATAAGCTTCCACCCACCCTTAAACACCCATTTCTTTTTTTGATAGGAGGAAAAACTGACGCCAAACCTCGGTGATTATTTAGGTCATCTAATCTCAGAAATCACTATTGCGAGGATGCAGGCAGACATCGAGGCAGTAAGAGTGGCTGAATTGTATTCAAGCCATCCACTGTTACGTAATATGCCGATTCCTCATTTCCGTTTACCAACTGTAGAATTGGATGTTCCAGTTGCAGTTAAAAACATGGAGGAGCCACAGTCTGAGACGGCTCCAAGAGGTACGCCAAGCCTTACAGAAACTCGGGTAGTATTCGATAAGGTTTTGGCTAAAACCCTTAGCGAAGAGCGCATCAGCTTGAAGCCGGAACAAACTAAAACCCTGAAACATGCGCTTGACAGAAAAACTGTTTCTTTAACTCAGCCCGCAGAGGTTGCTGTTGACGTTAACAGGGTTGCCAAAGAATTAAGCAGCACTGCATCTAAAACGCTAGTTTCTTCAGGATTAGATGCAGAGACGCAGTCAAAGTTGGAGCAGAAAATCAGTGAATTGGCGCGAATAGAATTTCTGAAACTTCGAAAGCCGCCAACAAGATTGCAGGTGCTAGTGAACACTTCAGAAATTCGTGAAGCAGGACCAGCAGAAGTTATCACCCGAATCCACTTGAAGATCACTGAAGAAGCCTTTGAATGGACATGCATTGAGTCAGATGGGAAAAAGGAAGACCGTCTCATAATAGAGTAGAACGGCATGTTGCACATTGTTAATCTGGAAGAAATCCAGAACCTGCTTTTGCGTGTATCGGACATAGTTGAACTCAGTGAACAACGAGACCTGAACTTTGTTTCCGCAGTGAAGAAATGGCTAACAGAACTTGAAGGTGCCCTTAAAAATAATCATTTGCCAACATCAGCGAACATCGCTTCATTACGTGGAAACATAATTTCTGCTGAGCAAGGCAACATACCTGCCGGAATCAACTTCAGAGGACGTGCCACTAAAAGAAAAATCCTGGAAGCAACTGCAGGTCAGTCGATTGGGCAAGCGGTTAACATCGTTACCTGTAGCATCCAAAAAGATGTTGAAAGGGTCAATGAAGCTGAACGAATAACCCGCCAACTAGTTGCGATAGCGAAAAGCAACGGCTTGATTACGGAACTTCCTCATGGAAAAAATTTTGCTGCAATGCTAAGATTGTTGTGGCAAAAAATGTCTGCTGATCAGGTCTTATCGCAGGGCATAGTGAGCGTAGAAGGGCTTGTTGGTCCAAATGATGCGCTTCTAATTTTAGACCGTACAATAACAGCAGACAAATAAAACCGTAAAGTCCAGTTTCAAGAATGAACGATATTCCCCAATATCGAAGGAGCATACTTATGGTTTGGTTCCGCCTAGGAGAGCTATTTCAAGCCATTTCCAGAAGCAATCAACGTCTTTGAATCCGATTTCTCTCAACCACCTGAGTTGAGTTTCCGCGTCTAGCAGTTTGTTTGCAGGGTCATCTTCCATTGGACTCAAACCAACCGAGACCAGAAACCGTTGATGTAACGCTTCGGTTGATGAGGCTACGTGTTCAAGGTTCAGGAAAACGCCGTTGGCGGTCAATAAGTCAAAGATTTCTGTGTACAGCTGCTTCTTACGTTCATGCTCTAGGTGATGGATTGCCAGACCAGAAATAACTAGGTCAAAAGGTTCCCACTTTCCTTTTGGTAGCGGAACACTAAGGTCATGTTTTACGATTTGTACTGACTTGTCGTTTTCAAAACGTTTTTTCGCGAGCTGTAGCATTGGCTCCGAAAAATCTAAGGCAACACCCTTTGCTTTCGGGTTTTTTTGTTTAACCAGATGAAGCAGTCTGCCATCTCCGGTGCCTAAATCAAGAACATTGCTGACGTTTGACGGAATTTGCTCCAGCAGAGCTTTAGTTATTTCTTCTCTATGAGGTCTATCATCTGCCTTGGACAGATACTTGTTCACGCGGTCAGCAGATTTCCATTGATTAACATCCAGCGAATCTCCGTTCTTCATTATAGACACCTTCAGGACTCATTCGTTAGAAGATTGGCTTTTAATATTTCAGGTTTCTTCTGCAACGTCGAACTGTTTGAAAAGCTTTTTTGGAGAATCATATTATATGTGAAGATTCATATTTGGTTTTGGCGAGGCTAATGTCTGACTTCTCCTCCTCTGATTTGGCTGAAATCGAGTCCCAGCTGAAGGGCAAAACTCTTCAGATATACTGGTACCTGCTGAGGGACCCCGGTGTAGGCGTGGGAGTCCGTGAGGTTCAACGGTCTCTGGGGCTGTCCAGTCCAAGCGTAGCCGCCCATCACCTGGATAAGCTGCTGGCTCTGGGTCTGGTTGAAAAGACTACGAGGGGAGAGTATTACCTGAATCAGGAAGTTAAGGTTGGTCTCCTGAAGTTTTTCAGCAGGATGGGAAGGTTTCTTGTTCCTCGGCATCTTTTCTATGCGATTTGGCTCTCCACAATGTTTGTCACCTACCTAATCCTATACAATGTGGTGTTGAGTCAGCCCACATGGTCAGTGCATAACATTGCAGCCATCCTCTTCGGAGTCATCGCCAATGCTGTTCTATGGCTAGAAACGGTCAGACTGTGGAGAGAGAAGCCATTCTAGGTTGTTCCAACTTTTTGGTTGTTTGATTGTCTGCGTTCCTTGAGTAGATAATCAAAAGACACCCAGCGACCCCAGTTACAATCGTTACTGTAACAGCAATAACTAACAAAGTTGGAAAAGGCTCGGTTTCACCTTTTTCATCATGGAATTCTGGAATTACGATTGGTTCTATTAGTGGGTAATTGTCTTGGACTTTTTCGTCTAAGATGATTGAAGAGGTGTGTGGGGTATCTCCTATTCCATCTCCGTTGTTGTCTTTGCCTTTGTAGTCGCTCCAATAATTTTTCTCCACAATTGGTACATCAGACAGCCCGACAATAACCCAGCCGTTAATAAAATTATTTTCAGTGATAACATCTAAACCACCTTTGTTGTAATCGATGAAAACTCCTGCATCCGTGAAATTGTTAAACTTAACTAGATTGCCTGTGATGTTTGCACCGCCTAGAAAATGTATTCCCGCATTTTCCAACGCGTTACCTATTATGCTGATGTTACTTGAGCCAACGGCGAATATGCCGTCATAAAAGTTAAAAATTCTCAAATTCTTTACCAAGACGTCTCTACAAGATGGATGAGATAGGTCAGGTCCTACCAAGTATACTGCTCTTACACTGACTTCTTTTCCGCCTTGAAGGGTATATCCTTTTCCGTCTATTATAATTCCGTTTTTTTGAACAATGATTGTGCCGAAAATGTCACCTTTCAAGGTGTAAGTAGTTCCGTTTCTTTCGAGCAAGTCTGTAGCTGGTACAACACTTCCATCTGGTTTAATAGTGAGGTTCAATGTTTCTTGTCCCTTCACTGTCCCATATTGAGAAACAGAAACAACAGTAAAACAAAAAATCAGTAATAGACCTAGTGCGGTTTTTTGCTCCCCCATTTGAAATACCTGATTTTAAGTAACTTGGTAGAACTGAAAAGCGTTTTTGTCAAAAAACCTTGACAGAACACGCCTTTCACAGTCAAGAAAATTTGACCAATATGCTACTGTTGTTGTCTG
>CAZJLG010000135.1:0-4576 GCA_964546665.1 uncultured Candidatus Bathyarchaeia archaeon | reverse complement strand
TAAGCTCGAAGCCGCTCCTGAAACTAGGTAACCATTCCCTGACACGAGACCTGGTGACAGGCCTCAGTCATGGACGAGGGCTCCCATAGAAGATGGGTTTGATGGAGCTGGGGTGTACGCACCGAGGCTTCGGCCGAGGTGTTCAGCCTGCAGCTTCCAATCGCTCAAGGTGCCGGGCTGAAAAAGTTTTCCAGTGTCTGAGCAATTTCGGATAAGCATGTAAGTATTTGGTTTGTGTTCGGTTATTATCTGCGAGAAAGAGGTTTTTTGGGTTAGTTGTTGTTCTGTATGGCAAAAGATAAAAAGAAAATGGGCTTAAGTTGTTGTTTGGGTTAACCGGAGGAATTTATGTTGGCTCTCAATTTGGATATACTGCTGATACAGATTGTTGTGAACATCATCATTATGTCGCCTGTTCTTTGGCTGGCTGGAAGAGCGCTTGTTGGAGGAGAAAAAGCAAAATTTGTTGATGCTATATGGATAGTGGTTCTTGGAACATTAATAAGCACCATTTTCAATCAATTCTTTTCAGGCATTATCGCGTCAATAATACTGTTCATAATCTTGCTGGGTCTAGTGAAGCACTTCTTTGACTGCAGATGGTGGAAAGCTCTCGCAATCGCAATACTGGCGGTAATCATCTTTGTAGTGATAATTGCATTACTTGCGATTGTTGGAATAGGAATAGGGCTTACTTTGTGGGCGCTGTAGGCAGTCGAGAAACAAATTCCCTTCTCTTTTCTTTTTTTGTTTTGCTAGGTTACGTTTTCTTTTTGGCTTTGTTTGCTTCAGAAAATGCTGACATCCCTATGATTTCGCCTTTGACCATGTCCATGGGCACTGCAAAGACGATGGTGTTGCTTTGGTCAAAGCTGATGTCTTCTAGGCTGGATAAGGTACGCAGATACATTGCGCGGTTGCTCATCTTGTTCACTGCCTTCTCCAGGTTTTCGGCTGCTGTTAGCTCTCCCTGGCTTTTGATTATTACTGCCCGTTTTTCTCGTTCAGCTTCTGCTTGTCGTGCAATTACGCGTTTCATGTCTTCGGGCAATTCCACTGTTTGCAGATTCACGGAGGTGATGTCTACGCCCCAGTCTTTTGTTTCTTGGTCTATTATGGTGGCGATTTTGTCTGCGACTTCGTCTCTGCGTGCTAGCAGTTCGTCTAGCTCTACGTCTCCTACTACGTCTCGCATGGTGGTTTGGGCCATTTTCATTACGCTGTCCCAGACGTTTCGGATGTTAACGAGGCTGTCCTTTGTGTTAACGATTTTCATGAAGACTACGGCGTCGACGGTTACGCTGATGTTGTCTTTGGTCATGACCTCCTGTCGGGAAACGTCTAATGTGATGAGTCGTTTGTCTTGCTTTAGGAACGATTCGGCGTAGGGCCACTTGAAGAAGAATCCTGGACCAACAAGCCGCTGGAACTTGCCGAAACGAAGGATTATTGCTTCTTCCCATTCCTTGTTGATTGCCACGGTTGCGGGCAAGGGAAATAGGGAAACTACGGCTAAGAGACCAAAAACAAAGGCGATTGGGCTCGGATACGATAAGAGGGCTAAGACCGCAAACACTAGAGAGAGTACTATAAAGGATACGAGGGGGGCGGGGGAACGCGAATATTCTGTAATTTTACTCATTTTTCAAACCTTCTGAATGTGCAAAGTAAGATAGTTCAGGTTATTAGTTTTTGACGATAAAAGCTTTGCATCTCCATGGAAATGTTGTGTGATTAGGGGATTATTTCGCAGCTGTCGTATTTCAGGTGGCTAAAGTCTGAGAAGCTGATTTTTTCCTCATCGATTAACGTTTTGACCCGCGGCAAAGACGCCCTCAAGGATTCGACGAGGTTCCTGACGGTTTTGCACACCAGACGGTATGCTTCGCTGCTCCACCGTTGGGTTATGTTGGCGTAAAGGCATCTTCCTCCGCATTCTCCCAAGATTTCGCAGCTGGTGCAGGGCTGCCCAACATAAACCTGCTTCAGCCTTAGTGGATGAGCGTCTTGGATGTGCCCCAGATAGTAGTCTTTCATTCCATTCATGGCTGGGCACGGCACTATGTGACCGTCCGTTTGTATGCTGTAGTTAGCGCATCCAGAGCCGCATCTAAGAAGGCTTTGCTCTCCAAGAAGAAGCGACTGCATCACCCCCAGAAAGGGATAAAGCCGCAGCACCTTGCCCTCCGTCTCCATTGTGTTTACCCAAAACTCTACAAGCCGTCTTATCTGAGGATTATAGCTGTTCTCAATCCACTCTGCGAAGTGTCTTTTTGGGAAGTCGTTTTTCCAGAATCCTGCGTCAAGCTGCCAATGAATCGCCGAAAAAGAGTGGTCGGGGTTGTTCAGGAGCCACATGACGTTTTCGTAGAGGTCTGTTTCTTCCATGAGCGTCATTCTTGCTACTATTTCGCCCTTGAAGCCGTTTTTTGTTGCGGCGTTGATGTTCTCTGTTACTTTTCTGTAGACGCCTTTTCCTCGGTAGTAGTCTGTCAGTTTTTCTGTGCCGTCTATGGAGACGAAGATTGTTGACAGCCTGTTCAGGTATTTTGGCTCAAGCTTGTTCAGGTGCAAGCCGTTGGTCTGGATGTTAAACTGTTTAGTCTCAACGTTGTCCATGATCTGCTTTATCTTGTCAAGGCAGAGCATGGGTTCGCCGCCATAAAAAATCAGCACCGCCTCAGGGTCCTTCTCTATGAACCTCTTTAGAACGTCTATGCTGTAGCTTACTTCAGCGGGAACATCATAGTCCACAGCAAAGTCGAAATCGGCGTCCATATCCCCCAATGACTTCTCGTAGCAGTATTTGCATTGCAGGTCACAGTTAGTGGTCAGCAGCAAATGGAAGAACACGAAACACACCTCATCTTTCTATTCTTCACGGAGCACTAACACAAGTAAACCTTTCCCGATTTGAATTATGCTGTCGCCTCCAGTTAGCTAAAAATTTGTTTCTGTTTGTGCTTGGAAAACAGAAAAAACCATTTTTTCAACAATCTTCTGTTATTAGTCTCCAAATCTAAGGTTTTTTCACGATATTATTAAATAGGCGAATTCTGATTTTATAGAAGGGGATTTCCTTGAGGAAATATGATTTGATGCTGGAACAGTCGCCTTTTGTTAAGGAAGTTTTGGATGGTTTATCTGAGAATACACAGCGAAATTACATGGCATCCTTGCGACAACTCCTTCGTTTTACAAACATCAAAAAAGACCAGAAAAACGAAGTTACCATTGATGAGCTTGTTAGACAAGCCAAAGCCGACGTGGGCAAAATAGAGGAACTACTGGACCTCTTCTACGATTGGCTTCAGAACAAAGAAGTCAAAGGTTATACCCGCCGTGGAAAGAGGATGAAGGAAAGCTCAGCTAATCAGCGTGCCTACGGCTATCTCCGAGGCTTCTTCTCAAACCTTGACATAGGCTTCGAAAGGAAATGGGTCAGAAGAATTCCTAAAGTTGAGCGACCAAAACAAGCGATTAAGAAAGACCGAATCTACACCTTCTATGATGTTGACGAAAAAACCAAGACAATCCGCTTCAACAGGGAGCTAATGCAACAGTTCCTGGCCAACCTCAAACTCCGTGACACCGCAATAACTTTAGCATTATTATCCAGTTCTCAAGACTCGGGTGACCTTTTCAAGCTGAACGTGGGTGACATCAGAGAACAGAGAAGGAAGAATAGAATTTTTTGGGAGGGCACCCGCGAAAAAACTGGAGTCCTCTTCCGAACCTTTCTGTCTAAAGAAGCGACTAGGTTCATCCGCAAGTATCTTGAGCAAGAGAGGCAGCATGCTAAAGATAAAGATCCACTTTTTGTTTACACTCGATATCGAAAAAAGAAAACTGATGGACATGTGAAGCGTGTCAAGGTGGAGAGGCGTATGACGCCTACCAATCTTGCGTCGATCTATCGTGATGCTGCCCGCAAAATGGGGATTAAGTGGGAGAATGGTGAGCATAATCCTCTTCGACCTAAAAGGATGAGGCACCTCTTCAGAACAGCCTGTGACACTGCTGGAGTTCCAGAGCTGTACACGAATGCGTTTATGGGCCATAGAAACCATATGGGCCAAGAATACAGCGAGTTGAGTAAAGCGAAACTTGAGCTTGAGTATCTCCGGGCTGAACCGTTCCTCACTGTTTATGGTCAAACAGAAGAGAGCCTAGAAATCAAGGAAGACGTCAAGAAGCTGGAAGCAAGAATCGTTGACTTGAACAAAGAAATCGCTAACCAAAAAACGACTGCAGAGAACGTTCGAAGAGAGAATTTGATAATTCAGAAATATTTAACAGGTTTCCATTTTGTGATGATAAAAATCGTAAAAGAGTGTTAAATTTGTTTAAATTTCTTATATTGCTTATATCTCTTATGTCTTTTCTGATATATGTATTAATTATTTGTTTTAATTTTATTTCTTTTTTATCTATACTGTTTTCAAGAACAATTCCTGGATAACTACCCATATATAAAAATTCCTTATATAAACTTTTAAGTTCAGTATGAATTTGTTCTGGCAAATTTTTTGTTATTGAATATGTTTTATTTTTAAATACTACAAATTCTTCGAAA
>CAZJLG010000134.1:0-4598 GCA_964546665.1 uncultured Candidatus Bathyarchaeia archaeon | reverse complement strand
GGAAGCAAGCTTGCTGAAGGCAAACCCGCGGAATTACGTAAAGAAGCCAAGATGCCTGATTCTACCCTGGAAGAAATCTTTCTGAAACTGACAGGAACTAGCGACATAAAAGCGATTGTTGAAGCTCTCGGAAAATGAGGAAGAATGCCTTGAATTTCCGGTTAATCTTGCATATGGCGAAAATTTTAGCGCTCTCTTCTGTACGGGCTAAAAGAACGTCAGGTTCTGTTCCTACAGGATTCGCGAAATCTCCAAAGATAAACCTCATTATTGCAGCAATCGCTTTTCCTGTGGTAGCCTTTCTGGCAACCAGTTTTGTGAACCGTTTCCTTGGAGGCCTAAGCTTAGGCGCGTTTGTTTTTCAGATTTCGATTTTTCTTCCATCCTTTATGACTTTGGCTGCAATAATGTACGGTTTGCTCTTTGAGTTTTCCCAAGCGTCTTCTGTAGGCTCATCGGACATCATTAACTGGCTTCCCATAACAGCTGCCGAGTTTGTTTTAGCTTCAGTGCTTTCGATGCTCTACTTTTTGTCTCCCTTACTAGCCTTGGTTTTTGGCGCATCTTTCGGCTTATCGTTATCAGCTAACATGCTGGATACAGGCTTGCTCACTTTAGTTTTCGGCATCTTGGGAATATTTTTTGGAGCTTTTATACTGGAAATTATCAGAGCGGTAACGAATCGGGTTTCCACAAGCTTCTACAAGCGTAGCGGCAGAACAGCCGTAGCAGTAAGAATGATTGTGTTCCTTATTCTGATGGTTACTTTCTTCCTTGTTTCCAACATTAATTTTCTGTTCACTATTCTTCAACAGTATATGGGCGGAATAGGAAACGCATGGTTCATACCTATACTTTGGCCTTCTCTAGCCGTCATGAGCTATCTAACTGCAGAACCTTTGCAGACGCTCCTTTATGCGGTATCCAGTGTGGGACTCGTAATAGTATTTCTGTGGGCATGCATAAAACTGAGAGAAAAATATTGGGTTCCTGTTCCATTTTCTATTACGCTGAAGCCCTCAAAACCCTATGCACCTAAACAAGGATTCCTTGGACGCCTAGGATTCACTGCAGCTGAAGCTGCTTTAGTAAAAAAGGACTTGCATGGTTTAACCAGACGTAAAGAGATGATGGTGTGGATTGCTTTGCCGCTGGCAATGAGCCTAATATCTCTTTTTTCTTTCCAGTCCTCTGGGACGACTTCCAACACCACACTGGCTAAATTAACGCCTTTTTGGGGACCCTTAATAGGAGTGTTTTTGCTCGCCTTTTACATGGCATTAACTGGAATCGGTCAAGAAGGAAGCGCCTTTTTGAACTTACGTGTTATTCCTTTGAAAGAGAGGGAAGTTGCCAAATCAAAGCTTGCAGTCGCCCTTCTTCCTTCAACGGCTATTCTCGTTGTTGTAATAGCCTTCATACAGGTAATAGTGCAGCTTCGGCTAGAGGCGTCAATAACAGTAGCTGTGACCTTGTTTGCGGCGCTTTTTGAATGCGCTTTTGTTGGTTTAGCAGTTGGCAGCCGCTTTCCAGACTTCACTGAACTTCCAAGAGCACGCTTCGTTGACCCGATGGGCACATTGTTAGGGATGTTTATAGTTGCTGTGTGCGTGGGAATTACTTTTCTTCCTCCTTTTGTGTACAGTTTTCATGTCCTAGGATACTTCCCTCTCCTTGTTGCTCCCCTCATATCAGCGATTGTATGCATTCTGGTATGTTACGTGAGTTACCATGCAATCTTAACTAGTTTACAGCAGCTTACCCGTCAAAGTTGAGGCTACTTTTTCGGCTTTGTAGGCTTCAGGGGGATAGAGTTATTTGATGGTGCCAACATTTATGAGGTAATACGTCCAGAACTCTTTAAATAACTCCACCAAAATGATGTTGGGTATAAGGCGGATTAAAGATGCCTAATCTTAGAGACTCCATCCGAATCGAAAACGTGGTGTCGTCTGTTACCTTAAACCAGAAGATCGACCTGAACGCTGTTGTTAAGGGCAATCCCTTGGTTGAGTACCGTCCAGAAAAGTTTCCTGGTCTAGTCTTCAGATTGAAAAAACCAAAGACAGCCATTCTAATCTTCAGCACAGGAAAGATGGTTTGCACCGGAGCCAAGTCTGAGAAGGAATCAAAAAGAGCAGTTTTGAAAGTCGTAAAGGAACTGAAGAAAAGCGGCATAGTCATCGTTGGCAAACCTGAAATCAACGTAGTGAACATAGTTGCCTCCGCGAATCTTCTAGGCAGAATAGAACTCGAGGACTGCGCTTACTCCCTCGGCAAAACCATGTATGAGCCTGAACAGTTTCCGGGTCTCATCTACAGAATGGATGAACCAAAAGTTGTGATTCTTCTCTTTGCAAGCGGAAAACTGGTTTGCACAGGAGCCACAAAAGAAGAAGACGTTTACACCGCAGTTGATAACCTTCACAAAACTCTTGAAGAAAAAGACCTGATATACTACGACTGAAAACAAAGTTGGATTGGCACAGCTAGAACTACAGCTTTTGACTGCATTTTTGCTTGTTTTGATGCTTTCTTTGCAAATAGGTGTTGCAGTGCACAGCTTTTTCTACATGTTCGGCACGTTTTAGGGTTCAAAAGCTTGTAAACCTGCAATTTCCGAAAAGTTAAATAAGACTGCTCGTAATTTCCTTCATCCCTAACAGCTTAAAGGTGATAATAAAATTTGACCAACAAAGGTTTGCGTATAAAAGCAAAAGAACTCAAAACAGACGTTGCACTTGTAAAAGACCTTGAACTCTCCATCGGCAAAATTGTCGATGACCGTTGGGAAGAGCCTATGGGTCCTACACCAATGCCCCACATAACTACGCTAAGAGATTGGGACTTGAAACTTCTCAATAAATACAAACCTTTTTACCTGCCCGATTGTGACCTCTGCTGCCTCTGCACCTACGGCAAATGTGATTTGACCGCAGGAAAGCGCGGAGCATGTGGTCTAAATATAGCCGATCAGTCATCTCGTATAGTCCTTATTGCCTGTAGCATCGGTGCTGCAACTCATACCGGACACGCACGACACGTCGTCGACCACTTAATCGAAAAATATGGTCGGAATCATTCCCTCGATGTAGGTGGTCTGAATGTTGATGTTGAGGCTCCAGTAACCCGACTTGTTACTGGAATAAAGCCGGAAACGCTTGGAGATTTAGACGAAGTTTTGACTTATTGTGAAACACAAGTCACTCATCTGCTCTCCGCAGCTCATACAGGTCAGGAATCTAATAACCTGGACTTTGAATCGAAGGCATTTCATGCTGGCAGAGTCGACCAGGTTGGTATGGAAGTCGCAGATTTAGCTCAAATATCCGTTTTTGACTTTCCCAAGGCTGATCCTGAAGCTCCTCTCATAGAGATGGGACTGGGAACAATCGACAAAGCGAAGCCAGTCATTTGTTGTATAGGCCACAACGTTGTTCCTTCGGTTGGAATTATCGATTACATGAAAGCGAATAAACTTGACAGCAAACTGGAAGTTGTAGGTCTATGTTGTACTGCCATCGACAATTCACGATACTTTGATCGCGCAAAAATTGTTGGTCCTATCTCATGGGAGCTGCGTGTCATACGAAGTGGTATTGTTGATGTATTGGTTTTGGATGAGCAATGTGTCAGAACAGATTGTTCACTAGAAGCTGAGCGCATCAACGCGCCAGTTATCGCTGCCTCAGAAAAGAACTGTATAGGCTACAAGGATCGCACAAATGACCCAGTTGATGAGATAGTCAACGATTTGGTGAGCAGAAAAGTTCCTGGTGTCTTAATTTTAGACCCAGAAAAAGTTGGTGAAGTTGCAGTTAGAGTCGCACAGAAAGTAGCGCCAATGCGCAAGAAACTGAGCAGCTTGCCTTCTGAAGAAGAAATTGTCAAGCTAGCGAAAACCTGTCGTCACTGCAATTTATGTCAAAGAAGTTGTCCACAAGACCTCCAAATCGGCCCCGCTATAACAGCAGCCGCTGAAGGTAACCTCAAACCTCTAACTGACTTATATGAAGAGTGCATTGGATGTGGACGATGCGAAGAAGCTTGTCCAGTTAAACTCGAAATCCACAGCTTCATACTAAAAGCTGGCCAGAAATACATGCTTGAAGAAACAAACTTCTGTCGTGCTGGCAGAGGAGCCGTTCAAGACATCGAAATCAGGTCTGCTGGTGGTCCGATTGTGCTCGGTGAAATCCCTGGCATCTTAGCAGCTGTAGGTTGCGCTAACTATCCGCACGGTGGCAAAGACGTTTACGACATATGCCGCGAGTTTGCTCAACGTCGATTCATCGTAATGACTAGTGGCTGTTCAGCTATGTCTGCTGGTTCCTACAGAAACGAGGAAGGACAAACACTCTATGAAGAATTTCCGGGCTCTTTTGAGGCTGGTGGCGTGCTTAATGTTGGCTCTTGCGTTTCTAACCCTCACATCGCAGGTGCGGCAATAAAAGTTGCTAACATCTTTGCTAAAAGAAACTTGAGGGGCAACTACGAGGAAATCGCTGATTACATACACAACCGCGTTGGCGCAGTCGGTTTGGCTTGGGGTGCATATTCACAGAAAGCCGCATCTATTGCGTCAGGTTTCTGGAGTC
>CAZJLG010000133.1:0-4613 GCA_964546665.1 uncultured Candidatus Bathyarchaeia archaeon | reverse complement strand
TGAAGCGGTTAAGATTCTTAGTTTTTGTGGGTTAAATGATGCTTTTCTTTTTCTCCGGAAATACAAGGAGCTTAGTGAGGGACAGAAGTATCGGTACAGGTTAGCTAAGCTTGTTGACCAATCAGATAAGAGTGTGTGGATTGTTGACGAGTTCTGTGCAACCCTTGACCGAGTGATGGCCAAGGTTATCGCCTTTTTGCTTCAGAAGGTTGCTAGACGGTTGCGTAAGACGGTTATTGTGGCTTCGGCGCATGATGATTTTTTGGATGATTTTCAGCCGGACATTCTGGTGAAAAAAGGTTACGAGCGAGACGTTAAGGTTGGAGAATTTAGCAGCAGACGTAAGAAATGTTCTGTCTTCGATCACATTCATGTTGAGGTTGGCTCCATTAGCGACTACTATCAGCTGAGCAGGTTTCATTACAAGTCTAAAAGTCACGAAGAGTCTGACGGTTTGCGGACGAGAAACTGTTTCAAGCTTCTCTTTGATGACGAATTAATAGGAGTTATTGTTTATTGCAATTCTTATCTTAATTTGAAGCCTCGGAACATGGTTTTTGGTAAAAGGTATGTTTTTACTCCGGGAGACCTTCACACCGCTAATCGGATTAATGAAGAGATTGCCAGAATCAGTAGGGTTGTTGTTCACCCAAAATTTCGGGGAATAGGATTAGGCGAATATCTTGTAAAAGAAACGTTACCGAAGGTAAACGCAAAAGTTGTTGAAACCTTAGCTGTTATGGCACGGTACAATCCCTTTTTTGAGAAAGCCGGAATGGTTAGAATCGATTACAAAATAGACCGACGTTCAGAGGAAAAAGAGGTTAGAGGTTTCTTAGAATCTCGCAATTTTAACTTTGATTTTGTGAAATCAAAGACCTATTGTGCAAAATTCTTTTCAAACCTTGGCAGTCAAGATAAGAAACAATTGCTAGAGTATCTGGCTGATTTTGCGCGCCAACCATTCATCAAAACAAAACAAGTGACTACTGATTTGCTGACTAAATTTTTCAATTCAGAATCCACCTATCTCTACTGGATTAATGAATCTTATCTATAGAAAAGAGAACTGGCTCAAATTGGCATAAGCCTAAGCAAACTCTTGTTTGTAATCAACTGTTACTAGCCTAGAAGCTAGGGTAATCCGAGTGTAGAAACGAAATTGACAACAACTTTGTGGAAAATTTTAAAGCTTTAAAGATTAAATAATTTGTCTTTAAGATGGGGAGCACTCAAACATTTAGTGATCACCTCATCTTAGGTAAAAACCTCATAGAGGTGAAAAAATGAAAAAACCCAAAAATTTTACTGCTAAAACTTTGATTTTACTGTTGATTGCAAGTACACTTATGACCGGTTTACCCGCAGTTACTGCTCAGTCGAGAGATATTACAACATATGCATACTTGTCTGTAGCACCCAATCCCATAGGCGTCAACCAACCAGTCACCGTTATTGCTTGGGTTCAACCCCTGCCGCCAACAGGTGATTTTGTCATCCATGGTTTAACGGTTACGATAACTAAACCTGATTCAAATATAGATACGGTTGGTCCTCTTAACACCTCAGCAATTGCTTCTCAATTCTTTGTTTACACCCCAAATGCTGTGGGAACGTACGAATTTCAAATGAGCTATGTTGGTGAAACTTTCCCAACTGGAGAAAAATACCTTCCAAGTGAAACACCAATAACCGAATTGGTAGTCCAACCAAATCCAATAGAAGCTAATCCAGAAAATCCTTTTCCCAATGATTATTGGGAGAGACCGATAAATGCTCGCAATAGAGATTGGTCCTACTATGCAGGAAATTGGTTACAGAGAGGATACAACTCTACCTATATGGTAGCCACACACAGTGACTCAGCATCGGCATTTCAGCCTTATTCAAAAGCACCAAGATCAGCCCATATTATGTGGGCAAAAGAATTGGCGCTTGGAGGAATAGCAGGAGGAGAGTTTGGTTCAACAGCATACTATTCAGGGCACACCTATGAAGAAAAGCTTACGCCACCTGTTATAATGAATGGCTACATCTATCGACGAATATACCCCAGTGACTTTGGAATAGGTCAAGGAGTCGGAGGTCAATGGCCAGGTACTGTATGCGAAGACCTTCGCACAGGAGAAGTGATTTGGACAAACAATGATATGCAGGTTGACCAAGGTCAATTATACAACTATGTTTCAGCCAACCAGATGGGAACTATCCCATATTTGTGGGACTTAGGAACTGGAGCAGCCTTTTCTCTTATGGCAAATCTTTTTCCAAGAGACCGATATAAAATGTACGATGGAAACACTGGAGAATTAATAGCCACTTTTGAAAACGCCACAGCAATACCGCCACATGGCTATGGTCTAACTAGATATGATGAAAATGGAGCATTACTTGTCTACATTCTTATTGGACCTTCTAACATGATGATGATGTGGAACTCAACAAAAGCCTTTGTAGGCGCTGGCTTGATACCTGACATCCCAGGTAGTCACGTAGGCTTTATCAGAAATGTGCGCGGAACCTATGACTGGAATCTAGGAGTCGAATGGGTCAAGCCAATACCTGATCGTTCTGTGATTGGCCCAGCTGGACCTGTTTGGCCTGTATTTCAAGGGATTACTGGCGATGTAATGGTTGCTGCAGTCGAGACCACAGCAAATACTTGGTCGCAGATTGGTTATAGTGCAACTACAGGTGAAGAACTTTGGTATCAAGAATCTCCTACGTATTTCTTCCGAAGAGCATTTGGGGAAGGTATCTTTGCTTCTTGGAACCCAAACACTGGAAGATGGTACGGCTTTGATGCAAGTGATGGTACACAGCTTTGGATAAGTGATCCAGCAGATTATCCATGGGGAACCTATGGCTTCAATGGTGTAATTGCTTACGGAAAATTGTACGCTATTAACTTTGATGGAAAAATCCACGTTTTCGACATAAACAATGGAAAACAGCTGTTTGAGTATTACTCTGGAGACGCTGGTTTAGATACACCATACGGTTCTTATCCGCTGTATTTTGGACCAATTGTTGCTGATGAAGTTGTTTTTGCAGGTAATGGAGAGCACTCCCCGACTCAGCCATTGTACAGAGGTACAAAACTACATGCCGTCGATGCAACTACGGGAGAGGGCATATGGAATATATCTGGATGGTGGGCAATGCAAGCTATTGCAGATGGATACTTGTTATGTTCTAACGCTGAAGACAATCGGATGTACGTTTTTGGAAAAGGACCATCGGAAATGACAGTAACAGCCTCCCAAGTGGTAACTGAAAGTTCTGCGGTGATGATAGAAGGCACAATATTAGACATGTCTACGGGTCAAGCTGGAACTCCTTGTATATCAGATGAAGACATGACTGCTTGGATGGAATACTTATACTTCCAAGCAACAAAACCAGAAGATGCAAAAGGTGTTCCAATCAAACTTGCCTATCAGTTGTCAGACGGTAGTTGGCGAGACATCGACCAAGTGATTAGTGATGATCATGGAAACTTTGGCTATCTCTGGACCCCACCTAATGAAGGCACTTATCTTGTAAAAGCTTTCTTCTTAGGCTCAGAATCATACGGAAGTTCATCAGCAACAACATATGCCGCAATTGGAACCTGGCCAGTACCAGACGAAAACAATCTTAATAATCTGCAAAATAGCATTTCTAACCAAACGAGCTACATTCTCATAATATTGGTGCTAGTCATCGTAGCAATAGTGCTTGCCTTATATTCGCTGATGCAGTCTCGCAAATAGCAGTACTAAACAATTCCCACATTTCCCTTCCCTTTTTTTGGGAAGTAAAAACATCCGAAGAACAGAAAGGGGGACTGAAAGGGTTTCAAACACAAGAAAATATCTAAAACGATAGGGGCTCAGTGGTAACATCTCTTTATTCCTCAACGAGTGTTCTGAATCCTCAGTAAACCCCTCTTTTTTCAAATACTATACAAAATTAACAAACTTTGATTTCTACAACTCTACAACCATTTTTGGTATTTAGACCTTTTTTACTTCACTTTCATTGACCTCTCCCCACTAGTTTTGAAGTCGTACAGCCCTCAGTTTTATAGTCTCTTCCAGCCTAGTAGGCTAACCCTGTGGAGGTAACGAAATGAATCAGTTAGAATACAAGCAGTTGGTGATTAGGCGATTAACGCATATTCAGAATCTTGCTAAGCAGAAAAAGTTCGCTGAAATCGAGTCTCTACTAAGCAGCAACTACGTGTAAAGAGGTTGCTTGGGTTGGGTACAGAAATAAGATGCCGAGAATGCCGTGAGATTTTGTTTGAGTTCGATGGGGTTCCAACTGATGTTATTTGGTATTCTAGGCTCCGGACTAAATTAGATGGAAAATGCCCAAAGTGTGGTCACAAACTCCCTAATCCCTCAAAGTATGCTCAAAAAATGAGGCTTGAAGTAAAATCTGCTATTCCAGTTATTGCTGAATGATGTTACAACAAGTTGCTGAATTTCTGAGAGCAAAGACTCTTCGTTACCCTATAGATTAAAGGAAAGTGAGAAGCATGTACCAGAATGCAATCTTAGAGCCTATTTCATCGCAATTAAGGCTGTCGCTGAACATAGAGAACATTGACGGTCTGTTTCCTGGCT
>CAZJLG010000132.1:0-4685 GCA_964546665.1 uncultured Candidatus Bathyarchaeia archaeon | reverse complement strand
CCACAATTGTTTCTCCCTTGATTTCATGAGGCTTGCTGGCAACTGCTGCTTCTGCCACTGCCGGATGCGAAACCATTGCACTTTCAAGTTCCACTGTTCCCAGTCTGTGACCTGCAACCTTCAACACCTCATCTGCTCTGCCTAGAAGCCATAGGTATCCGTCCTCGTCTTTCATGCAGTAGTCTCCGGCGTAGTATGCGCCTGGGAACCTGGTCCAGTATGTTTCCTTGAAGCGCTCAGCGTCCTTGTAGACGGTCAATGCCATTCCAGGCCACGGCTTCTTGATTATGATGTAGCCTCTTACTCCTGCAGGCACTGATTTTCCGTTTTCGTCCACTATGTCCACGTCGATTCCTGGCAGCGGAAATGTTGCTGAGCCAGGCTTCAGCGGAACCAGTCCTATTCCGGGCGCTGGCGAAATCATTATTCCTCCAGTTTCTGTTTGCCACCAAGTGTCCACGATTGGGCACCGTTCTCCGCCAATGTTTTTGAAGTACCACATCCACGCTTCAGGGTTTATGGGCTCTCCGACGCTTCCTAGAATCGATAAGCTGCTGAGGTCATGCTTTTTGACCCATTTTTCGCCGAGACTCATGAACATCCGTATTGCTGTGGGCGAAGTGTAAAGAGTTGTTATTTTGTATTCTTCAATTATCTGCCACCATCGGTCCGGCTCCGGATAGTCTGGGGCTCCTTCATACATGACTATTGAGGCGCCATTCAGCAGAGGCGCATAAACGATGAAGCTGTGTCCAGTGACCCATCCTATGTCTGCGTTGCACCAGTACACGCTGTCTTCCTGTATGTTGAAAACCGATTTGTAGACAGAGTTAATGTATACCAAGTAGCCGCCTGTGCCATGAACTATGCCCTTCGGCTTTCCTGTGGTTCCCGAAGTGTAAAGAATGAACAATGGATGAGTGCTCTCAACAGGCAGTGGAGATACAGGCTTTTCTATATGCTTCACGACATCATGATACCAGATGTCTCTGCCTTCCTGCATGCTGATTTCGTGACCCGTTCTCTTTACAACTAGCACATGCTTCACTGAGGGCGTGTTTTTTACTGCTTCATCGACTATGTCTTTTAGTTTGATGATTTTTCCTCTTCTGTAGCCGCCGTCTGCTGTTATGACAACGTTAGCTTCAGTGTGATTTATTCTGTCAGCTAGAGCCTGTGAACTGAATCCAGAAAATATGACAGTGTGAATAGCGCCTATTCTGGCACACGCTAACATGGCTATGGGCAACTCAACAATCATGGGCAAATAGAATGCCACGCGGTCTCCATCTTTTACGCCCAACTCTTGGAGGGCAGCCGCCAACTTGTTAACCTCTTTGTAGAGCTGCAGGTAGCTTAGGGTTTTTTCTTCACCGTTTTCGCCAACCCAATAGATGGCTACCTTGTTTCGTCTCCAGTTCTTCAGGTGCTTATCAACACAAAGGTATGAGGCGTTTAGCATGCCTCCGGGGAACCATTTCGCGAAGGGTATATCCCAGTCAAGCACTCGGTCCCATGTGCTGAACCAATCAAGTTTTCTTGCTTCTTGCTCCCAAAACTCTTCTATGTCATCTAATGATTTTCTATACGTGTCCATATACCGTTTTATTGGCCAGTATCTTAATTCAACTGGCAGAGAATCGGTTTTCATACTACCACCAAATTATACCATTTTCGAGCGAACACAAAATGCTCCATCAATATATCCTTTACGGCGTCAATTGTAGAAAAAACATCAACAACCATTCATTTTTTGCTCAAAAAAACTGCTTTAATTGAATGTTTGTATAAGTGGCGGGCCCGCAGGGATTTGAACCCTGGGTCTTCGGCTCCGAAGGCTTGCGCGTCACTTTTGGGTGACTCGACGCCTTATCCAAACTAGGCTACGGGCCCACCTGAGAATAGAATGATGAAATGACTGATTAAAGTATAGCGGCTGTAGCCTTTCTGTGTTAGCCGTTTTTTGTGTGTGCCAGTTAATGTTAAGAGCATGAAACAGCCATTAACTTATTGAATCGAAGTCTGCTTTTGGGAATGGAGGATGTGCCTTTGAAGTATTACAGAAGCTTAGAGTTTTGGGCGTCTCTGCTCATTCTGTTGGTCACAGCTGTCTTGTCAGTTTGGGCTTTTGATAACTGGTACAACCTATCCTTCTTTGTTGGCGACCTGTTTTTTGTCCACTGGCTCAGTATAGTAGCAGTCATCTTCATCGCGGTTCTGGTTCCAGTTTACTATGTTCTGAAACGTGTAAGCCCCAAACACTTTAAGATGCTGCTGAGGATTCATGTTTTCGGAAATCTTTTGGCTTTTCTGCTGATTTCGATCCATTTTGCCCAGAACACTGGCAGGTTGATATGGTTCGTTTCAAGATTGGCAGATGGGCTTGCCTTGTTTCTGGTTTTGAGCATAATTGTTGCAACTGGAATGATTGAAAGATTTGGAGCCAAACTGAAGCTTGCACGATACATCAAATTTGTTCACAGCTACTCAGTGGTGGCTTTCTATTTGGTGCTGGTTTATCATGTGCTCCAGTCTCTCCCTTAAGGTTGAACCACAGCTTTCTTCAATTTCTGAAAAATCACTATATTTAAATCACTATTTCATGCTAAGACAGCCATGAAGAAACTATTCTTTGCTGCAATCCTTTGTCTCCTGCTATTTGCTTCACTGTTTGTTTATGTTTTTCTTATCGACTCCTCCAAGGGCGAGTTTCTGGAGGTCTTCGTGGGCATTGATGTGGCTTACAGTGACGTGGAAGGAATCAAAGCCCTTGTTAACGAAACAAGCTCCTACACCAACACCATTGTTATAGGCAGCACAGGAATAACCTATGATGTTGCCAAACTGAATGATGTTTGCGAGTATGTTTACAATAAAAGCATGTACTTTATGATTTACATGCATCCCCAACTTGAACTCGACAAGCTTGAAGAACAACGGCAATGGGTGCAGGATGCTAGAACACGGTGGGGTCAAAGTTTCCTCGGCTTATACACTTATGATGAAACTGGCGGAAGACAGCTGGATAACGCAACATACCGAGTACTAGAGGAAGAACCCGCCAATTATACGGACGCCGAAGAAAAATACACCACTTGGCTAAACGAAAATCTTGCGCACATACGGGGGGAGCCTATTGATGCCGGAAACCTGACTTTGTTCACTTCAGATTATGCCCTTTATTGGTTCGATTACGAAGGCGGCTACGACTGCGTTTTTGCAGAGTTCGGCTGGAACTACAGCAGACAATTGAATGTGGCGCTCTGCAGAGGAGCAGCAACCGTCCAAAACAAGGAATGGGGCGTAATGGTAACATGGACCTATAACAATCCGCCCTACCTTGAATCAGGTGAGGAACTCTACGAGGACCTGATTCTGGCGTACGAAAATGGAGCAAAATACATTCTTGTCTTTGACACCAACAAAAACTATACTGCGGGAGTTCTAGAGCAGGAACATCTGGATGCTTTGAAGCAGTTCTGGGATTACACACAAAACAATCCGCGGAAGGCTGAGGCTCCCTCCAAAAGAGTCGCGTATGTTCTGCCGAAGGGATACGCTTACGGTTTTCGTGGTCCAGCCGACAAAATTTGGGGATTCTGGGAAGGAGCAGACGACCCGCTTAGTTACGGGATAAGTGTGGACGTCAGCAACCTTTTGGATGAATACAAGACCAAACTGGACATAATCTATGACGATGAACTAACTCTGGACACATACTCTAAGTATATTTTCTGGAATGGAACCGTAATCTCATAGACGTTCATCACACAAACTCCCCCTTTTACTCCATCAACGTGGTATCCAATTTTGGTAAATAATTATATGTGGCTCATTATTTTACATTAAGACAGTCATGAAGAAACTTTACGCGGCTGTAATCCTCTGTTTTCTGCTGGTTGTTTCACTCTTCTTCATCTCTATTTCACTTACTGATCTCCAGAAAAATGAATCTCCAGACGTATTCATCGGCATTGATGTGGCTTATTGCGGTGTTGAAGAAATCAAAACCCTTGTTGACAGAGTAAGTTCTTACACTAACCTTTTCGTGATTGGTAGTACAGGAATATCCTATGACCCCGTGAAGCTCGAAGAAATGTGTCAATATCTAACCGATCAAGATATGAAGTTCATAGTTTATGCTCACGACCCTGGTAGTTTAAAAGTTATACATAACGTGACAGAAAAATACGAAGATAATTTCTTGGGACTCTATTATCTTGATGAACAGGGAGGAAAACAACTAGACCTTGATGAATTAAGATGGGTTAGAGCGGCAGAAAATTATACTGACGCCGCCAACCAATTCGTTGAAGGCTTGAATTGGTGGTTAAACAGAAGGACTTTCGTAGATATTACAATTCCCGTAAATGTTACAATTCCGTATGCAGCATCAGATTTTCCTTTATATACATCCGATTATGCGCTTTACTGGTTTGACTACCAAGCAGGATACGACGTAGTTTTTGCAGAGTTCGGCTGGAACTACAGCAGGCAACTGAACGCAGCCCTCTGTAGGGGCGCAGCGACAGCTCAGAACAAGGAATGGGGCGTGATGATAACATGGACCTACAACAATCCGCCCTACCTTGAGTCGGGACCTGAACTCTATGATGATATGGTTCTGGCGTACGAAAATGGAGCAAAATACATTCTCGTTTTTGACACCAACGAAAACTATACTG
>CAZJLG010000131.1:0-4704 GCA_964546665.1 uncultured Candidatus Bathyarchaeia archaeon | reverse complement strand
TCTGCTAATAACAGGAGCAACAGCATGGCAAACACAAGCACCCCAAATCGACAACTACACCACAGCACTATTCATCATCGCAGGATTAGCCCTAATCCTGAAACCCATCAAAGACTTCCCATGGGCAGCCCTAATGGGACTAATTGCCGGAGGCTTATGCGCAGGAGCAGTCTACTTTTTCTTTCCCCTGCCAGCCACCGTCTTCGGAATCGCCTCAATATGGGTCTACGTAGCAATCTTCATGATTCCTGCAGTAATCGTCTACATGGTCTTCAAATTCATAGAAGACGTGCTAAAACTCATCGGAATGCTGCTAGCCTCAAGACCAATAACCTTCATAATCGGCTGCATATGCATCGCCCAAGGAACACTACTGCTCCTCGGCATGAACCTATTCACAATACTACTTGCTTAACTATAGACGAAAAAAACAGCAAAGAAAGAGAAGAAAAAAAGGGTCTCTTTCTAACCCTTAACAGTAACTTCTTTGACTACACCCGCAGCGACTGTGGTGCCCATATCTCGAACCGCAAACCTGCCTAACTCAGGAAAGTCAGAGTATGTCTCAATAGCGATTGGCTGAATGGGCTCAAACTTTACAATCGCGCCGTCACCAGTCTTCAGGAACGCCGGATTCTTTTCCACAATCTGTCCAGTTCTCGGGTCCAGTTTCGCAACAAGCTCCTTGAACCTGCATGACACCTGACCAGTGTTAGAGTGCAAAACTGGAGAGTATCCGGCTGCGATTGCGGTTGGGTGATGAATTACGATTATCTGCCCAAGGAACTCTCTTGCAACGGTTGGCGGGTTGGCAACGTGACCTGCAATGTCTCCACGGTGAACATCCTTCTTTGAGATGCCTCTGACGTTGAAGCCGATGTTGTCTCCTGGAAGAGCCTGCTTAACGTTTACGTGGTGAGACTCTATGGATTTGACCTGCCCCTGAACTTTGCCAGGCATGAAAATAAGGGTGTCACCTTCCTTCAGAATACCTGTCTCAACTCTGCCTACTGGAACGGAGCCGATTCCGGTAATCGTGTAGATGTCCTGAATGGGAATACGCAAGGGCTTAGTTGTTGGCTTGGCAGGAACCTCCATCTCATCAAGAGCCTCAAACAGTGTAGGACCCTTATACCAAGGCATATTCTCACTTCTTTTAGCAAGGTTGTCGCCAGTCCATCCAGAAGTAGGCACAAAATGAATCTTTGCAGGATTAAACCCAGACATCCTCAAGATGCGGGTCATCTCGTCTTTGATTTCGTTGTATCTTTCCTCTTTCCAGTCAACAGAAGCATCATCCATCTTGTTGATGGCTACGACAAGCTGGTTAACTCCCAGAGTGTACGCCAAAAAGGCATGCTCTCTTGTCTGTCCGCCTGAACCAATTCCAGCCTCAAATTCTCCTCGTTTCGCAGAGACAAGAAGAATTGCAGCGTCTGATTGGCTGGCACCAGTAATCATGTTCTTGACGAAGTCTCTGTGTCCTGGAGCATCAATAATTGTGAACTGATATTTTGGAGTCTCAAACTTCAGATAGGCGACGTCAATGGTCATGCCTCGTTCGCGTTCTTCTTTGAGTTTGTCCAAGACCCAAGCAAACTTGAAGGTCTCCCTTCCCAGTTTCTTTGCTTCTTCTTCATATGTTTTGGCAGTTCTTTCATCAACTGCTCCTGTTAGGGAGAAAAGGTGACCTACGGTTGTTGATTTTCCGTGGTCAATGTGTCCGATTACCACCAAGTTCAGATGGGGTTTTTCTTTGCTACTCATTTCTTTTGGTTCTCCTATTACTTTAATTGTTTACTTTTTTACTCGTTATGCAGCGTAATGTGTAGAGAAAACAGTCTGTTCAGTTATTTTAACTTTTTGAAGGAAAATCATGACATCAAACACCTTTTTTCTATCCCGCACATACGCAACCGAATTTCCTAACGTGAAGAACGGGCTATTCGCTCCATCTCGTTACGCTTCTTCACAGCATAACTCTTCACATCATTCTTGGATGCCAAAACCAGCTCCTCAGCAAGATACTCATCCAAAGCCTTGGGGTTACCAAAAGACTGATTTCTTGCACCCTCAGAAAGAAAACGTAACGCAAGGTCAACTCGCCTCTGAGGAGAAATATCCACAGCCATGTGATAGGCGATGCCTCCGTAACTGATACGGGTAGTATCCTCGCCAGGAGAAGTATTCTCCACCGCAGTGACAAGAACTTGTACAGGATTCTCTCCTGTGCGAATATTGATAATTTCAAAGGCATTCTTAACCAAGTTAATGGCGCGAGTCTTCTTTCCGGCGCTGTTGCCAGGACGCATAAGATTGTTTATCAGCCTTTCAACTATGCTGACCTTAGCCTTGTGAAACTTACCATGCTCATGTCTGCCCATGCTGTGAGGAACATACACGGGTTTAAGAGATATGTATTGCTGGAGCCCAGGGTCATCTAGCTTGATGTCCTCGAAACTCCATTTTCCGAACAGCTTTATCTCTTGTACCTTACTCAAACGAGACACCTTGACAAAGGTTCTGGGTTAAGAAACCAATATTTAAGGGTTGTTTAGAGACCAGACCAGTTTTCCTATCGCATAGGCTTCTCTTTTCGGCCAAGAACCAACTCATTAAGGGAAACCCCATTAATGGTTGAAACCTTCCATCGGACACCAGGAAGGTCACCCATAGCTCCACCACGGGAGCCACCAATTCCTTCCACTACAACCTCGTCGTGTTCATCGACTACGTTGAGTGCGCCGTCACCTGGAAGAAAAGCAGTTATAACCCTGCCGTTCTTGATGAGTTGCGTTCTAACACATTTCCTGATGGCGCTGTTTGGCTGCTTGCTTTCGACGCCAACTTTTTCTAGGACTATTCCGCGGGCCATAGGAGCCCCCTTCAACGGATCAGATTTAACATCTAGCTTAAGCATTCGACGCTTGTAATAGACGTCCTTCCATCTGAAATTCTTTCGTTTCGCAAGCAATTTTCTTGCTGCTAGTTCGCCTTTCGGTGCTTTGGAACCCATACTGTTCTGTCCTCTAACCACTCTATTTTAGAGTTCTGATATTTAAACAGTCCAGATTAACGAACTCACATAAATATGATTCGCGAATAATTAGTCAACTGATGTTAATTTTTCTGCCCAATAAGGGCAGTATAGAGGAAGTTTTGAGGTTCCGAGGAATCAGAGGGGTTCGATAGCTACGTCTTCGTCGCATAAGATTTCGTATGGAGTTGATTTGTAGCCGATTATGGGTTTGGTTGTGATTATGATTTTTTCCCATCTTTCGCGTTCTATGTTGTATCTGAAGTTGTGGGTGTTAGGTTTTAGGAGGCATCGGTAGCCTAGAAAGCGTTCGTTTTGGAACACGAGCCTCATTTTGTCTCTGCATTGGGGGTCTGCGCAGGGAAGAGTAGCTCTCAGCATTTTCATCAGATGTAGTAAGATTCAATAAAGAAGTTAATAAGTTTAACTAATCAAGCAACAAAATCCAGAAACACAAAAAGCAGCAAAAAATGCGGCTAATCCCAGGAAAGGATTGTTCTTGCGTTATCAACTAATGACATGAGTTTTTCTTTAGAGATTCCTGTTTGCCTTCTGAGCTGTGACACGTTTGTTTCGGCTAGTTGTTTTAGCAGAAGTATGCCGTTAGAGGCTAGCTTGTTTCTGGTTGCAGCGTTTAGTCCTTTGAGGATGGTTATGGGGTAGAGTTTCTTTTTTTCGATCATTGTTTGTAGGTCATGGTTTGGGGGTGAGCTCCAGCTTATGTGGCTGATTCCTCTGCAGTCTGCGTATTTTTTTGCGTGCTCTGAGAGTTTTGTGTTGCAGACTATCATGGCGTAGTCTATTTGTAGGTTGTTTAGTCCGAGTTGGTGTCCTTCGGTTAGGTCTTCGAGTACGGCTCTTGAGATGCGGCTCACGTCGAGGCTTGTGGGGGTGTGGTATTTGTAGTGGTGCTTGACTTCTACGATGCAGGTTTTTCCGTCTTTTCTGGCAACGGCGTCGATTTCGTGCTCTACGCACCTGCCCCGTATTATCTGGTTTGGAGTGACCGTGTAGCCGTGTTCGCTCAGCAGAAGCCGAATATAGCGCTCAAAGTCGGGGGCAGACCGGAGAAGGCTAAGGGAACGCCGCAAATCTATCTGCAGCTTCATCACAGGCCTGCGCTTTCTTAGCCTGCTGTAAATCATTTGCAGGATTCTTCTTGTGCTTATTCCGTCGTAGAGTTTGGTTTCGATTTCGTCGGCGATGGCTTGCGCGGTTTCCTGGGATGCGCCCATCCTCAGGCAGGTCCTCACAACCTTCCACTTGCCGAATTCTTCTCTTGTTCCGTCAGCCTTAGTAACATAGACAGTCAACCTGAGCCACCACAAACTAATGTCGCCTATGTTGCTAAAAAGACTAACATCTTACTCAGAAAAAGGCTGTTCTAAGGAAACGTAAATAAACACCTTGTCTCAAAAGTGGACGAGAACACAGTGTGGCCGGGATGAGGTAGTCTGGTAGCCTATAGGCCTGTGGAGCCTAGCGCCTGGGTTCAAATCCCGGTCCCGGCCCTCTCACACACATTTTCGGCAACCAATAGAGAAACCTCTAAATCTTTCCTCTCCAATCAAACATAAGCACAGGGCTGTGGGCCGATAGTTCAGTCTGGTATGAATGCCTGACTTGCACTCAGGAGGCCGCGGGTTCAATTCCCGCTCGGTCCACCA
>CAZJLG010000130.1:0-4719 GCA_964546665.1 uncultured Candidatus Bathyarchaeia archaeon | reverse complement strand
TCATCTTATACTCCTCAAACCTTTCTCTGAATTCTTCCAGCTTAAATAACTTGGCGTATATTAAGCGTTCTGCACTGCACAAACTCCAGATGATGCTGAAACTATTCCGTGAACTTCTGGAGATTCATTGCCACAACAATCAGCCGCAGATAGGAATTCATTGCTGCCCTTAATGCTGAGGTGTCTTTTGCTCTGAAATCTAAGATTAGAGTTTGATTTTCGGTTTTCATGTCTACTTTGGAGCGGCTGGTAGTTGACGTTTCGGTTTCAGGCTTCAGCGCCTCTAAAACTGCCTTCAACTGTTTTTCAGATGAAAGATTCAGGCGGATAACAGCTTGAGCCTTCATGACGGAGCTTCCCAAATCAGCTTTGAAAAGGTGACTCTAGGTCCTATTTCAACCATTCGTTGAGAACGCATAAATGTGAATTGAAGCCGACGTGAAGCGTCAAAGGAAACGTGCATAGTGGCGCCATGTTTCTGGGATACTTCAGTCAAGGACAGAACAGGCAAACCAAAAAACTGAGACAGACGCCCAGCGATTCTTTCCAGTTCAGCTGAATCTTCAGGCTCTACTGTTATTGCAGATGATTGAGTACGTTTTGCTGTTTCATTGAGGTCTCTTCGAAGCCGAATGCTGTTTATCAGCATCAGCGGAGGAACAAATTCTAGTCCAGTTGAGGATAATCTATAAAAGTTGATTTTTCCGGGTCCTCCATGCCACCGGTCAACCACAACCACCCTGTCTGCCTCAAGCTCGATCGCTTTTTCAGCTACGCCATACAGACTCATTTTCCCGCGGTTAACACGTACAGCATCAGGAATAGAGTTAACTAAATCACGGCAGAATGTCCGTATCCTTCCAGTTGGTCTCCGAGAGGTAGTCAACAATATCATAGTTAATCCACCTCACCGAAGAAGGGTGACCCTTTCCAGTCGCTTTTTCAGGCTTCTGAAGAGGACAAACTCTTCACCTGACGCTTTGCCACAACTCCGAGTTTCGTGACTGGAGTGTAGGCGCCGCCAGCGAAGGTGAGACCACACTTTTTGCAATTCCAGACGCCAACGCTTTCGCGTTTGACAGACTCAGAAGCGCATTGTGGGCACTTGTGAGCTTGCTTGACTTCTTTAAGTATCTTCACGTAACGTTTTCTGACCGTTGCGCCGTAGCGGGCCCCAAGCCCTTGTGTCATAGCAACTTTTTTTGTATTTCTTCCCATCAGCTTTTAACCACCAATTTTCTTAATTCTTCAGTCTTTTCGAGGGCAATTTTGGTGGCTTCCAGTATCTCCTCTTTGGTGAAGTATCCTGAACCGCCGCCCTTCTGTATTGCACAGATGTGCCCGTCCTTGTTGAGAGTCATGGTCAATCTGGCGTCCATAACTTGTTCTTCATCGATTTCAGTGTCCATTATGATCTTGTCACCTATCTTGGCAAAAGTAACTGCTATAGGATAGTCAACAATTGGAAGAGGAGTGTAGCCTGGCTTCTTCACGATTTCGCAGTCTTGCACTTCATACTTGAACATTTTGGTGTTCATCAAAGCTGCTAAGGCTGCAAGAGCTGATGCATCTATTAGGTTTCCATCATGGTTTAGAACGTAAACGTCTACGAAAATCACGAAGACCAGTTTGCCAGATTCGACACAAAGCTTCTCTAAGTCAATAGCTTTTGATTCTCGTATGCCTCTGTCCACAACTCGAGCCAATTCCACCGCGTCTTCTCCGGGTGGTCCAGGCTCAAAATCTGGAGAAGCAAGGGGCACAAGTTCAGCGTTAACTGTGAGAACACCCGTGTCAGGCATATCTGGAAACGGCGTGCCAGTTGAGATTTTCACGCCCACTATGACTTCGGTTTTGCCTAGGAACACTCGGGCGGAGCCTTCGGCACGTTCGATAACTCCTGGCTCTATTTTGATGTCTCGGTATTCTGTTACTCCTCGTCCGTCCGATCTTTTTCCATTCGCAAGGAGTTCAGTAATTCGTTTTTTCTTGACACGCACAACAATTGGTGAAGTCATTCTTCTTCAACCTCCTCAACAACATACTTTGATTTTAACGCTTCCTTTTGCTGGGCATAAAGCTGTTTGCAACCATCAATAGCCATGTTAATGGCTTTCGCAAACTCGTCAGTTGACAGGTTGCCATCCATCTGTAGCAAGGTTACGGCATTAAGATTGGGCATATAAGCCACAGGCACATCAGCGTCGCCAACCTTATCTTCAGTGTCCATAAGGTCCACCACAATCTTTCCGTCAGCTTTACCAGCCGCACAAGCCACAACCAAGTCCCGCATAGGAATTCCAGCGTCAGCCAAGGCAAGAGCAGCAGTGGTGATGCCCGCGCATCTTGTTCCTCCGTCTGCCTGTAAGATTTCTATATAGACTTGGATTGACGTTTTGGGGAAGTATTCAAGGAAAACCGCGGGTTCTAACGCTTCTCTGATAACTTTGGAGAGTTCAACGTCTCGTCTTGAAGGTGCCGGCGATTTCCGTTCATCAACAGAGAAAGGTGCCATGTGATAGCGGCATTGAATGACGGCGCGGTCCTGCTGCGCTATGTGTCTTGGATGCGCCTCTTTAGGTCCGTAGACGCCAACAAGAACCTTGTTTCTTCCCTGTTCCAGATATGCAGATCCATCCGCGTTTGGAAGCACTCCGACCTCCATTTTCACGGGTCTCAGCTCATCCAATTTTCTTCCATCTATTCTGATGCCTTTTTTATCAATTAATGTTTCAGGTTTTTTATTCGACAGAGTCTCTGTCTCCTTCTTAGTTTTCTTTTTAGTTGCTTTCAATTGATTTCCTTTCCTTTTTAATCATTTCAGTTACGCGATCAGTTAATCCACTCGTATGGGATTCTGCCTCAATTTTGCGAAGAGCCATAACCGCAAGCCGTTCATCCTCAGGAGACCTGCCGCTGATAAGAATCCAACCATTTTGCCCAATGGTCAACTGGCAACCTGTCTCCTTCTTTATCATGCCCACCATGGAGCCCTGTCTGCCGATAACTCTCGGAATCTTAGTGGGAGTAACCTCAAGGAGTTGCCCCCGCATAATCTTCCCTAGACCAGGTTCACGGACAGTCAAAAGTGGGTCACGGGTTCGGTCATAGGCAACCACCTTCGCGATTATCAGGTCGCCCACATCAAAGATGGAGGGCAAGTCTGTTGTTTCGGGCTTGAAGGAACGTTCGACAACATCGGATGCTCTGAGTCTAGCAAGTTGCGGAGCTTTGATGTCTATAACCCAGCCTCCAGGTGTGGTTTCAACAATTTTGCCGATAACCATGTCTCCGGGGGCGGGAACATAGAATGCCTTTAGCGCAACGACGTTGACTCTTTTGCCGTTGTAATCAACAAGCCCAAGGCGGTTTGCGTATATTTTTTCATTTTCTTTGTAGGTACTATCTCCTGGCAGGTAATCGCCTTCGGCAAGAAGGTCTCCAGGAGCAACAAGCTGTTTCTTTTCATAAAAAACTGGCATATTTTCAACACCTCAAATAATTTTAGTTTATTTTACCATTTTTGCTTCAAGATTTCCTTTTGTTATGTTCCCCAACTTGTCCAAGAAAGGCCCATAACTGCCCGCTGACATCTCAACTAGGGCAACCCATGATCCGTCAGCCTGCCATTGATCCTTCTTTAGCGTGCCGAAGCCTTTGACTGCTCCGTAAGCTTTGCTTGCATGCTCTGGGGGTATGCGAACTGCCACTGTGATTTTCTCCATTTTGAGGGGAATAATCGGACGCAATAGCTTTATTATTTCTTTTGCTTGCTCTTCCACGCTTTTAGAGGGTTCAATGGAGAAATGAATCTGCTTCATTGCCTGTTCAATCCGTAATGGAGGATGGGGAAGATTTGTTTTCGGATCAATACATTCACGTGATATGAAAGAAATGATTTGATTCCGTTTATCTTCAACGAGTTGTTTTCTCTGTTCCGTGGTCAACTGCAAGGTGCCTTTCTTGAGGATTACCTCAGCTACTTTGAGGGGGTCTGTGGTTCCGAAAACTTCTTGCAGTTTCTCTTCTGACGCCTTTGTGCCTTTTCCAGCGTCAGTGAAGATTGTTTCGGTGGCAAGAACTTGAGAAACAGAACTGCTTTTTCCGAGCCTGTATGCTAGTGCAGGCTCAGGTTTGGTTAGAATTTCGAAGTGGTCGCTATCATGGGTGATGCGCGCGATGGTGTAGCGGTCGCTCATTAAGTTCCACTGCCCTCAAGCCCTCTCTGGATGTTCTCGATTTCTTCGTCGCTTAGCGCTTGGAGCTTTTTGCTTTCCGAGGGAATAACGGTTATTTTGATTCTTTTTGGTTCTCCTCTAGCTGTAAGGGCTTGAGTTAGACATTTGACTGCAAGTTTTTTGGCTTCCTCTAGGCTGAGGTCCTCTTTGTACTCCTCTTTCAGGATGCCTTCAACTGTTTCACGTCCAATTCCTACAGCCACAGCCTTGTAGCCCCTGTAGGAGCCACTTGGGTCGGTTGAGAAGATTCTGCATCCAGTTTTGTCGACTCCACCAAAAATGATGGACACTCCGAAGGGTCTTACTCCTGCGTGTTGAGTGTAAAGCTGTTTGATGTCTCCGACACGTTTTGTCATGATTTCAACATCTATGGGCTCATCATACATCAGTCGGTTGCTTTGGGCATAGATTCGGGCTTGGTCAATGAGTATTCGAGCGTCAGACCCTAAACCAACAACCGCTGCTCCAAGATGATCGTCTA
>CAZJLG010000129.1:0-4727 GCA_964546665.1 uncultured Candidatus Bathyarchaeia archaeon | reverse complement strand
GACAAACAGGGAATAGTTGACGTAAAAAAACTTGAAGAAGCAATAACCGACAAAACCATCCTCATCTCAGTTATGTATGCGAACGGCGAGATTGGAACGATTCAGCCAATAAAAGAGATCGGAAAGTTAGCTCATGACAACAACGTCACTTTTCATGTGGATGCTGTTGCTGCGGCAGGAAAGGTTCCCATCAACGTTACAGAAGAAAACGTTGACCTCATGTCCCTCTCATCCAACGACATGTACGGACCCAAAGGCGTGGGAGCCCTCTACATAAAATCTGGGACAAAGATTCAGCCAGTTACTCAGGGTGGCGGTCAGGAGAGGGGATTACGTTCAGGCACAGAAAACGTTTCTGGCATATTTGGCATGGGAAAGGCTGCTGAACTCGCCAAGAAACAGATGGGTGCCGAAGGCAAACGTTTGACGCGGGTAAGAGACAGGCTGATTAATGGTGTTCTGGACAAGATCGAATACTCTTTCTTGAATGGGCACCCAACCCAGAGACTTCCAAGCAACGCTAATCTCAGGTTTAGTTATATAGAAGGAGAGTCTCTCATTTTAGGACTGGACATGTATGGAATTCAGGTGTCCTCTGGTTCCGCATGTGCTTCCAAAACCTTGGAGCCCTCTCACACCCTGTTGGCTATAGGTTTAGCTCATGAAGAGGCTCACGGGTCTCTGGTCTTCACCATGGGCAAACAGAACTCGGAGGAGGACATGGATTACGTGATAGAAGTGCTGCCAGACGTAGTGAAAAGATTGCGGGCGCTTTCGCCCCTAACCCCAAAGGAAATCTTGAGGTGAAAAACAGGAATGTATAGCGAAAAAGTCATGGATCATTTTATGCATCCCCGAAATGTAGGCGAAATCAAAGATGCGGACGGCGTGGGAACAGTAGGCAACCCTGTCTGCGGCGACCTTATGACAATGTACATCAAAGTGAAAGACAACAAGCTGACCGACGTCAAATTCAAGACGTTTGGTTGCGGAGCAGCCATCGCCACAAGCAGCATGACCACCGAACTTGCAATAGGCAAAACCCTTGACGAGGCAATGAAGATTACACGAGCCAATGTGGCAGAGAACCTGGGAGGACTTCCCCCCATCAAAATGCACTGCTCAAATTTGGCTGCAGACGCCCTACATGAAGCCATAAAAGACTACAAGAAAAAGCAGGCAACAAAAAAGTAGACACTACCTGATTCTCCTCTCATATTAGGAGCCTAATAATACTTCATGCATCAAAAAAACAACCAAAAAGATAGTAACATTACTCCACAGTATACTCTGGGTCAAATTTGCTATTTCCAGTATTCTTAGTGCTTTAAGTACGGCTTCGACCTTGGCGCTCTTTTGCTTCAACTTGATTAATCGTTGATTTTGCAGGAATCTACTTTCGACAATTCCCGCATTTTTCAAGGAACTTGATATTTCGGTCAACTTCAGTCCAGGTGCTGTTGGTGCTGCGGACAGGCTCATTATATTAGTTTCGCCCTCACTAGCTAATGTTTTCAAAATTTTTATTCTGCAAATTGAAGCGAATATTTTTTGAATGTTTTGCATAATTATCGCTTCTCATAAATCTTACGACATGTGTTATTATTAAGTGTGACGGAAAGGTTCTTACTCACCCGGTTCAGTTGTTGTTCGATCAATTGACTGTATGTGTTGTCGATTCTTTGAGTTGGGTCCATCAACATTACCCTGCAATGGTTGCGGAAACTGGTTTTTAAGAGGTTTGAACGACCTGACACGGGGGTAGGAGAGAGAACAGCAAAACTATTCCAGGGAATACTTTCACGTACCTCTATATTTACCAAATATTTCGTCTTTCTTAAAACTAAAACAGCCAGTAACTGGTTTTGGGTAAGATTGACCTGAACCGGTTGATCTTTACCTTAAAAAAATGGAGAAAAAACAAAAAAAGGAGAAAAATACAATGAAAAAATCTGCTATCAAAACATTTTCTATACTCGCGATACTACTGCTTTCACTAGCACCGTCCACTCTTCTAATAGCAATAGAGCCTGCAGATGGGATGATTATCTCAATGCAGTGGGGTCAATTAGACCCAGATTGGGAAACGGACAATCCAAACGAAAAATCAATTGCAGAGGATGTCTGCGATTATATCTATGACCTGTTTGAAGACGACTATCTTGGAAGCTGGTCCACAGTCAATGCGTACTGGGATTACACCGATACCGAAGGCATAAACACATCTATGGTTTATCAAAATAACGTATCCAAGGGTGTCACTTTTGTTACAAATTGGTGGGTCGGAGACTTCCACCTTACCAACCCTCTCGATCTAAATCCCGCCCCCTTTGGTCACTTCTGGTTCTATGGCGATGACGACGACATAAATGACACTTGCATACATGAAAACGCTAACTATTTTCTGGGTAGTCCAGTAACAAGTAAACAGAAGTTCAACTTCATCTGGACTTGCTCCAATGGAGGAACCTACTGGAACGATTCCTCAGGGACTTTTGACGATATACCTGAGATTTTTTGGGGCGTAACTGAAATACCTGAAGAAAATCCTGTAAACACCAATGACGTATACGGAATCTTTGACTCAAATGATGGTAACGCTTGCGTTGGAATGCCTTTAGCATGGACAAACAGATCTGACATGGATATTGACGGATATTACAGCAGTAGCGGCAGCTACACCTACATAGGATTCCAAACCAATTCGCCCTTTATGAGCGACTATCTTCCAGGAACTTCTGAGCGTACCGATAATTTCCCTATGACTTTCTATTATGCGGCGCTTGGTAACAATGATCCTTACTATCAGCACTGGGACATAGATGACAGCCTTGATTACGCATCATGGGATACTTACGGCAGTGCGTTCTATAGTACAGACCTTTACCAAGGATATTGGGTATCTAAGGTCGTAGTAATAGAGGAAGAAGAAGTCACTTTACACTTCTTTTGCAGCATGCGGGTGTTCGGCAACGGTGACATGGAACTACCATACTCCTAGGAGTTGAAAACAGATGAAGTCGATTATCAAGCGAGCATTACTTGCCACTGTACTAATTACAGTGTTCGCTGCTACAACAATGCAAATGCCAATAGCGTATTCATCAGAATCTACTGTTGACGATAAACAATTCAATTTTCTTTCCAGCGTCGTAGGGCTGGACCTAACAAAATACACTATTGTTCCACCTACGTTCCCACCAGGCTATGAAGATGTAAATATTACTGAAGTTCTTAGTGACCGAGCAGAAAAGGGACTCCCCAGCTCTAGCTATCCATCAAAGTTCGGAGGTCTTGTAAAAGAGGAAGCTCTAAGCTACGACCTAGAATATAACGGAAGCAAAATAGATGTAATGAGCATCTTTTACAACGGCCAAATGGTGTTTCTCGATATTGATCATCAAGACGACTATGTCTATTCAGAGCCCCCATCAACTGACATTCTCAGTCAAGCCGAGAGTATACTCCAACGATACCAAACATTTGCTTCGCAAACATATGCTGAAAATACTTCATATCTTGTGCCTATGAGCAACGTTCTACGCAACATTGAATGTCTGTCACCTATGGACATTACTGATGGAAACGTAAACTTTCAGATTTCAAAGGATGGGAACAATACGCTCATTCAGTGGGTATATACTGAAGGTGGCGTTTCAATGAATTGGAAAAGAGTGTCTGTAGAGTTTCGTAACAACGCTTTCGAATCGTTTGTGGATACATGGGGACTTTATAGTGTCAGTGGACTCAGCAAAATTTCCTCTGAAGAAGCCTCCCAAATAGCATTGGAAGCTGCTCAAAATTACGAATTTAACGTAACTGATGAGAAGGGTAAAATTGTGCCTAGAAACGTTCCTGACTTATCAAATGCATTCTACCAAGAATACTTTAGTATGGTACCGTTTCGCTATGACGACGATAAACTTCCTAGCAGAATTGAACGAGACCCTTTGACACTGTATCCGTTCTGGCAATACTATTTCTACTTTAACGAAACCATCTTAGGTTACGATGGCATTCAGGTTGGGGTTTGGGGCGATACCAGCGAACTCGTTTACTGCTCCGGTTTCGGCTACTATGGTAGTTTTGACCTACCTACTGAACAAGACACATCCAACCAATCGCTTAATAGCCAGTCCCCAGAAGGCATCTTGAACACATCAACTTTGGCATTTGCTGCAAGCCTCGTAGCAGTTTCCATACTGTCAATATCCGCGATAGCATTACATCGAAAAAAGCGAAGCACGAAATAAACTACACCACTTCCACCCCTCTTTCTTTTTTGTTTTAAGCAAAATTGCCAGTTTAAATTCTTGCATTATCAAAAAATTATGCGCATTTGATGTTGTGATATGCTTTGGTCAAGTCATATACACAGTTAGTCAAGGTTTCTTGACAAAAACCCTTTTATGAATATTCAACGACGGAGTTGATGGGGTTCTATATGAAAGGGGGAACAAGAAAGTTCCTGACTACTGTATTCGGTTTATTGCTGGCTTTTTCTGTAGTTATGGCTCCTTTTCTGATTGTCGAGAAAGTATATGCGCAGGAGGCGGGTTCGTGGACAACTTTGGCTCCTCTGCCAACGACAATAAGCCGCTATCGAGATATAGTAGCATTGACGGGCAAGATATACTATATTGATGCCAACATGACCCTGTGCTATGACCCAAAAACAAACAATTGGACCCAACTAACTCCACCGCCAATTCCCAAAGCAGGTGTTA
>CAZJLG010000128.1:0-4767 GCA_964546665.1 uncultured Candidatus Bathyarchaeia archaeon | reverse complement strand
TAGAAACAAAAGACGAAACAAACTTCGAAAAACTCGTCAATATCTGGTTCTTCCCTAGAATATCCTAGAATATAACTCAACAAACCGCAAAAACAAAGCACCAAGCCCCTCTCCACATCAAGCTGGCAACAGAGCAACCAGCAGCAGAAATCTGCAAACTAACATCCCCCTTTCCTCATAACCCTTCTGTTTAGCGAATGCCCTACTATTAATTGCGTACTCGAAATTTCTTCAGCAGAAATGACACCGCTACAGTAACAAGTCCTACAGCTGTGATTGCGACAGAAGCAACTAACAAATCCTTTTCAATCCCAGAAAAGCGAACTGTCTCCTGTATTGATGTAGTTGCGTTGTAGATGTTAAAAATCAGCTGAGCATATTCTCCCCTTTTGTTGACATCAAATCTGCCAGTGTGCTGCTTAGCTCCGCTCGAATTCCAGATTGGCTCAAGTGTTCCCTCTTCCTCCCACAACGTTATTCCTTCAACGTCCAGTATGTACACGTCAACTTCAGAGCTTGCGTTAAGGTATATTTCGCAGGTTCTTGGAGGCAAAAGGAATCGGTTATCAAAAACTAAGCCTTCGGATGGCGTTCCTAACCACTGAAATCTGTTAATTCCTTCCTGCGTGTTGCTTCTATAGACCGTTGTCAAAAGAAGCGAAATTCCAACAATAAACACTATGACACCCAATCTTGTTAGCTTCTTCATCAGCTTTTTCTCTCCTCAATCAATTTGCATCACATAAGTAAAGTAAACAAATGACAACGCAAACAGTACTGCAGAAACTACGAGGGGAAATGCGACAGCGTTGACAAATTCTGAAAATATTGTGCCTGTGAATACGTATGGATTCAGATAGTTGAAAATTATGTCAAATCGTCCACTACTAGACAAATAACTGACATCACCGCATGTAACGTCGATTCCAAAAAGAAGAACTATCGAAAACAAAGCCGCGATAACCTCCTTTTTGACAATCAACGAAATAGTCACAGTAATTGAGCACACAAACATCAATTGAAGAAGCACACCCAGAAGAGTAACATAGAACATGGGCTCCAAGGGACTCAAAGCCAAAAGAGGCAAATTAAAGGCTAAAATCACACTAAACAACGCAAAAAGCGAAAGAAACAATGCAGAAAACTTGGCGAGAAACAGCTTCCATCGCTTCACAGGATAAGACAACAGCATCTTGACTTCACCCTTGGCAAAGCTGCCAGCAAAACTCCTAGAAAAAACAGCTCCCACAATGAAAACCAAGAAGAGCGTAATCAAGTTAGTAGCAGGTCTTTTGAGGTCTTGGTAACGGTCCACAAATTCCCATGAGCTAATGTGGGGAGACAGCACCAAAAAGATTGTGACAAAAATGAGGAATTCAAGAAGCGGAAAACTCAGGTACTCCTCAAGTTCCCAAATAACTAACCTAAAGAATCCTTCAGGACGCTTACTCATTGCCTGCAATCTCCCTATAGATTTCTTCGATTGTGCCCCGAATATGCTGAAAACCTTTAAGCTGTAACCTGAGTTTTGCTGTAATCCTGGGGAGTTCTTCATAGAATTCGTTTGTATGACTGACTTTGCAGTAAACTTTGCCATCGTCAATCCATGCTTTCTCGATAATCGTTAGTTGCTGGACGTTTTCTAGGAGAAGGTTAGGGTCGGAAACTTCGATTTTGTAGATGTCTGCTGAGTATTTCTTGGCTAACTCTTTGATGGGTCCTTGATCGACTATCTTTCCCGAGTCTATTATCGAAAGCCAGCTGCACACTTTCTCCAAGTCGCTCAGAATATGGGTTGATATTAAGAAGCTTGTCCCTCGTTCTGTGTGGAGTTCTTTGATTCGGTCCAGCAAAGCTGTTCTGCCTAACGGGTCTATGTTTGCGGTTGGTTCGTCAAGGATAACAAATTCTGGGTCGCCAATTAGGGCTTGAGCCAGTCCCAGCCTTCTTGTCATGCCCGCAGAATACGTTTTAATGTGCTTATCTTCCGCGCCAGACAAGCCCACTTCCTTCAACGATTCCTTAATCCGTATTTTCGTTTGTGGAGTGCCATAGATGCGTGCCACATGCTCGAGGAACCGTTTTCCCGTAAAACCTCCAGGAAACGCGTTATTCTCGTGTAATACACCTACTCTGCTCCTTATTTCGAAGGAGTCACGCCAGCAATCCATGCCAAAAACGGTTGCTTTGCCGCGGTTTGGTTTCAGCAGCCCCAAAAGAATGCTGATGGTCGTGGTTTTGCCTGCACCATTCTTTCCAATGAATCCGGAGATTCCTTTTGGAACCTGCAGCTCCAGCTCATTAAGGGCTAGATTGTTTCCAAAGGACTTTACCAAACCTGAGGTGCTAATAATCGGAGAACTCATCATCCTCTCACCCCATAAGGCTCCTCCAAACTTGACCGAAAGATCTCCAAATTTGACTGAAAAATCCACAGAAGGCAGTTAGTAGATTAGATCGTATTAGCAAAACTGCAACAACCGCAATTACAAACATGGGCGTACCAAAAATAAATGGTATATCAATAAAGTAGTTAGAAGAGAAGAACAGGGGATAAATAGAAAAAGCGGATATCGGCAAAAAGCAGAAACTGATGGTTATCAGTCCACCTAACGTGAATTTTTGCATAAGAATAGCCACGCCGCCTAGGATGACAACAAGCCCCGTGAAGAAACCTGTGAATGCAAGAGAAGAACAGTCAAATCGACCGAGAAAATATTGACTTGCGCCGAACACCTCAATCAGCCCAACAAGCATAACCAATTTGCCTGCAACACGTACACGTCTCTGAGTTGGAGGGGCAATCTGTATCTCAAAAAACTCTTTTATGTTTCCCCTTAGAGCGACAAATAATATAAGCGCCTCGACAGCCCCAAAGACAACAAACGTAACTCCTCTTGGAATGAACATTGAAATTCCTTCAGCAGCGTACAGGCCCTTCGCAGTAAGTAGATCAGCGATAGTGTACTTAATCGGCAACATCATATAAACAAGAACAGTAATCGCTTGAATTACAACAAGTGCCCAGCCCCAGCTTCTCCCTCTAAGAATCCCAAACGCCGAAAAGAACCCCGTGAACGCCACAAACCCAAGAATACTTGGAAAGAGAGGCCATGAACCATCGGGAAACTTTATACCCTTAATCACCCAAACAGAAAGCACAGTCACTATAGCCTCTAGGACAAGAAGATAAGCTGCTTCTTTTGGCAAGTTAGGGAACTTTTTCAGTTTGCGGCGTTCTGTTTCCTTCCAAGATTCAACTGCTCCAACAGATGCCAACGCCTCTTTTCCAATGTCAGTCAAGCCATAAAGTCCATTCCTCTGTATCTCTATGAGTTGCCCAAGTTTCTTGATATGATGGTCAAGGTTTCCGCTACTGCTTATGCCCAGCTGCCTCTTCAAGGAAGCAAAATTTGATGGCTCGTTCTCTAGAAGTTTGAGAATTTTTATGCGGGTGGGGTGAGAGATTGCCTCAAACAGCTCTGCAGGGTTTTCCATTTTTTGCCCCTACCAACTAATTATTTCAAGTTGCATATAATTCCTGCATTCTTGACCACCCCTGTCTCTTCAGCTGACAGACTAGAATACATGAGTCTAAGACAGGATGACTGCTTCATTGTGGCTAACCTAAAACTATTTTATTGTATTCTCTTCAATTGTCTTTTAGGTAATTCCGATGGGAAGAGGTTCTGGTTTCGGAAAAACAATTTTGTTCGGCGAACACTTCGTTGTTCACGGCGTCCCTGGAATCGCTTCAGCAGTTGATTCAGCCGCTGACGCAACAGTAAAAAAAGCCCAGAAAGGCATCAATGTCACAGACGAGAGAAGCGGCGCAAAAGGGTACGCAGAAAAAAAGAAGCTGCAGCAGTTAGAGTCAATCGAAAGAATGCTCAGGGCGATGGGCATGGACCCAAAAGAGGTTGCCTTAGACATCTGGCTGGGCGGAAACCTGCCCGGATTCAGTGGACTTGGAGCTTCCGCAGCAAGCAGCGTCGCCATTGCCCGAGCCATAGCAGAAGAATTCAACCTAGACTTGTCGGATGAACGAATCAACGACATTGCCTATGAGGCAGAGAAAGCCTATGCCGGAAACCCTTCAGGCATCGACAACACTGCAGCAACCTTCGGTGGCTTAATCTGGTTCAAAAAAGACATGGAAGGCGGCTCAAACACGATAGAGCAGCTGAGCATACGGGAGCCAGTTGAAATCGTCATCGGCAACAGTGGCATCGTCGCTAACACTAAGGCAATGGTTGCTGGAGTGGCAGAAAGAAAGAGGCAGAACCCCGAAAAGTATGCCGAAATCTTCAGGCAGGCAGAGAAACTAGCGCATGAAGGAAGGGAGGCGCTGGAAGAGTTTTACCTTCAGAAAGTTGGCGAATTAATGGATGAAAATCATGGTTTGCTGCAGGAAATCGAGGTATCATGCAAAGAACTGGATTACTTGGTTGAGTTAGCCAGAAAGCAGGGCGCTTTTGGAGCGAAAATGACTGGCGGAGGAGGAGGAGGCTGCATGCTAGCTTTGACTCCAGGAAAAGAGCTGCAGGAAAAGGTTGCATCATCCATCGAAAATGAGGGTTATCAGGTTTTGAGGACAAAGATTGGCGTCAGAAAAGTGTGAGGTGACGGTTTTGGGTTTCAGAAGTTTGACTGCGGGAAAGAAAGCCAGAATTTGCAAGATGGGCTTAGACGCAACAATCCCGCTCAGAGGGACGGGTAAAGGATTTAAAAAGGAAAATTACCGAAAGGTTGACTTAAACAAGTTCC
>CAZJLG010000127.1:0-4889 GCA_964546665.1 uncultured Candidatus Bathyarchaeia archaeon | reverse complement strand
TATTTTGTTTCAGCCAATATGTGCCACGTCCTTCACATAAGCAAAAATTCTTTGAAATCGTGCCATCAGCAATTATGCTCTCGCCCTCGGAACGTTATAAATTTTTTGTTTTTCTGCTCTATTCTTGAACTTAACATTTCTGTACGTTAAGCAACATAGAAAAGGAGAGGTGAAGGCTAGCCCCTATATTTGTATGAGGAGTAACCTTTCTTTTGGGTTCACAGACTGTTTTTCACTTTTTGAAGTGCGGGATTACCTGTTCGCTTATGAGGTCAATGGCTTTTCGCACGTTCGGACCAACGGGTGACCCTACAACGAACTGGGTTATTCCTGCCTTCAGCAGTCTGCTGATCTTTTCGTTGCATGTGTCAGGGGTGCCGGCTATGCAGAAGGCTTCCATCATTTTTGGAGTCACTGAACCGAAGGCTGTGCCGAAGTCTCCTTTTGCCAAGGCTCCTCGAATCTGGTTTGCCTTGTCCAGTTCTATTCCATGCCTTTCAAGTATCACGTTTGGGCTGCCCGCAACTATGAAGGCAACCACTGGAGAAGCCGCCTGCATCGCTTTTTCAGGCTTCTTGTCCACCGAGAAGGAAGTGTAGGCTGTAACATCCACGTCGGACATGCTCTTTCCCGCCTCGTTTACACCGTTCTTTATTTGGCTGACAGCATAGTCAATGTCCCTTGGGTGAGAAGCGTTTATCAGAACACCATCGCCGATTTGTCCTGCCATAGCAAGCATCTTGGGTCCTTGAGCGCCGATGTAAACTGGAATCTGCCCTCTGGGTTTAAAGTTGAATTTGGTGCCCTTCACCTTGAAGACACTGCCTTCGTAGGTGACGCTTTTTCCTTCCAGCATCGCCTTGAAGATTGTGATGGCGTCCACAACCGCTGACAACTGTTTATTTGCTTCTATTCCAGTGGATGCAAGAGTGGTTTTGTCTCCTGCGCCCATGCCCAGCACTACTCGTCCTGGAGCCAGTTCATCTAATGAAGCTAGTGATTGGCAGGTCATGATTGGGTTGACGAGGAATGGGTTGGTTACTCCTGGACCGAACACAATTTTTTTGGTGTACATGGCAGTTGTTGCTAGGGTGACGTAGACGTTGCGGTTGTTGTAGTGATCTGTTATCCAGAGGTTGTCGAAGCCCCGTTTCTCGGCTTGGATTGCGTAGTAGACTGTTTTCCAGTATGCTTCTTTGGGAACAAATTCTATTCCAAACTTTACCATTCAAATCACCTTCCGTTTATGCAACCTCTTTAAGTGCCTTGGCAACTTCTGCCAGCTGCATTTCCGTTTCTACAAATTCTATGGTTTTTTCGGGTTCAACCGTTACGGTTGCTTCAAGAAGAACAGCAAGACCAACCACATCATCGAAGCCTCCTGTTTGCCATTGGCTAAGGAAGCATTTCGCTAAGCTGCTGGGCATCCTGTTCTCCTTTTTGGCTTTTAATAAATAGTTTAGGAGTTTGTCTGAAAGCGTTCCTCGTTTTTCAACGGGAATCATTTCCACAATTTTCTTGTAACTCACACCTCTACACCTCTTTCAGCACCACGTAGTCTTTAATACAACGATTTAATCTTTATCCCTCTAACAGGTTGGCGGATTGAAAAAGTGCAGTCTTTGGTTCCTGACGAAATAATTGACATGCTGCATAGGCAAAAGTATCATCTGGTAGGCAACCATTCTGCTGTGAAGCGGTGCAGGTGGCTCTACAACAGCATAGTTCAGGACAGAAGCTGCTACAAACAGAAATTTTATGGCATAAAGAGCCACCAGTGCCTGCAGATGACGCCCTCAGTTTTTCATTGCACCCTAGGCTGCGTCTTTTGTTGGCGCGCCCAGAGCGGAGACCACAACCTAAGATGGGACGAAACCAGACTGCCAGACTGGGACGACCCCGAAGACATAATCGAAGGCTGCATCAGAGAGCAGAGGCGGATACTGACAGGATACAAGGCAACCCCCAACGCAGACCAAACCAAACGCCTAGAAGCAACCACGCCACGGCACGCAGCCATAAGCTTGGCAGGCGAACCCACCCTCTACCCTTATCTGGACGGCTTACTCAAAGGCTTCCACAAGCGAGGCTTCACCACCTTCCTAGTCTCTAACGGCACAGTCCCAGAAACTCTTTCTAATCTAAGCGAAGAACCCACCCAACTCTACATCTCGGTTTCAGCCTTCGACAAGAAAACGTTCTCCAATGTTTGCCGTCCCCATGTTCCAGACGCGTGGAATAAACTCAACGAAACCTTGGGGCTGCTTCCCAGCTTCAAGTGCCCCACAGTAATCAGGTTCACACTAGCACGACACGTTAACCTGAAGCATCCCGAACTTTATGCTCAGTTGGTCAGGAAGGCGGACCCCACCTATTTGGAGCCGAAAGCATACATGCATGTGGGCTTTTCGAGGCTAAGCATGGACGGCAGCAGCATGCCATCTCACAAGGAAATCAGAGACTTTGCAGTTCAGCTAGCAGACGAGATGAGCTACAGCATACTGGACGAGTCTACAGACAGCAGAGTGGTTCTGCTTAGCCGCTTGGAAAAGGCTATTAAGTTAGCCTAGGCTTCATTTTGGTTGTTTCTGGCTGTGAACTTTATGTCCTTGAAGGAGATTCTGGAAAAGATTCAGGAAGAGCTGAGTGCAAGAGAGGAAGTAAGGGAAGAGATTCATAGGGATATGCGGAAGGCAACACGCCTCTCTAAGCAGGCAATACAGGTTACTCACCAGGAAAGATTCGATGACGCCAAAGCCATGCTTGAGGAAGCAAAGAAGCTCTTCGTGAAGCTTCATGAAACTGCAAAAGATTACCCGTATCTGCTTTACAGTGGCTCTGTCGGAGCCGCCTTTGAGGAGCATGCTGAAGCCTACATACTGCTTACTTTGGTTCAGGAAGACAGGTTTGTGAGTCCCGAAGAGGTCAAGGTTCCTTTTACTCCTTATGTGCTGTCTTTGGGGGACGTGATTGGGGAGCTCAGACGCAGAGCACTTGATTTGATTCGGAGAGGAAACCTGGAAGAGGCTGCGAAGACTCTGGAAAGGATGGAGCAAATCTACTCTGAACTGACGGCTCTGGATGACGCATACGTGATAGTTACTGGTCTAAGAAGAAAAGGCGACGTTGCCCGGCGCCTCATCGAAATCACCAGAGGCGACATCACCAGCGAGGTGCGAAGAAGCGCTTTAGAACATTCCATCTCAAAGCTGGAGAAGACCATCGAAAAAGGAAATGGGAAATGACAGCCTGAAACCTTGAACGGTTTGAGGGTTAATCGGGAGTTGCCGAATAAGCTTAGTCCAAACTTTTCTGTAAAAAAGGCTCATGAAATGCAGCTGCGGTTATCCAAAAAGTTGCTCTTTGAGGATTCGTTGCCTGAGGCTGTTGATTATGTTGCTGGAGTAGATGTTGGATATCTGGAGGGGACATCTGTCTGTGCAGCGGTTGTTTTGGATTTCAAAACTTTGTCACAGGTTGAAGTTCAGGTAGCAAGCGTCGAAACCCCTTTTCCTTACATACCCACCCTCTTGTCCTTCAGAGAAATTCCTCCAGCCTATTTGGCGATAAAGAAGCTTCAAACTAAACCAGACATCTTTATGGTTGACGGTCAAGGATTCGCGCACCCTTATGGTCTGGGATTCGCTTCTCATCTGGGGCTGATTCTGGATAAGCCTACGATTGGAGTCGCGAAGAGTCTGCTCTGCGGCAAAGTGGAACCGAAAACCGATCTAGGCTGGGCGCCGCTTAGCTACAATGGGCTGGTGGTGGGCGCTGAGGTTGTTACAAGACAGGGAACCAAACCTGTTTACGTCAGCATTGGTCACAGGGTATCCTTGAAGAGGGCAGTAGAAATTGTGTTGGAATGCACAGGAAAATATAGATTGCCTGAGCCGATTCGAAGAGCGCATATGATGGCAAATGACGAAAAAAGGAGACTGCAGTCTATTAGCTGATTCTCCGAAGTTGATGTTTTTGTTTTTGCTCAAGATAATTGGTTGAAATTGTATGTTAAATGTGGAGTGCGGATTCATAAATGATTAATTAGCAAAAGTTTTCCTTTATCATGTTCGCGTAGGTGTTACATTTGACTGTGATTCCAGAGATTCCCGAAAATATAACTCAGCGAAAGGTTATTGTCTACAAGTCTAGGGTAGACCCTGCCATGCTAAAGCAGAAAGCAGAAGAAATGAAGAATGAACTGTTCCTTAAGCGCTTCTCGAAACCGAAACCCGAGGACATACATGTTGTTTCGGTTGACAAATATTATGAACCCTACGTTCTTGTTGACGCAAAGTACCGAATCGAATACTTCACAAAGAAAATTTACACTTTAGATGTTGCTGAGAAAGCTAAAGAGGTTAAGATTCTCGGAGAAACCTTCAAACCAAAAATGGTGCCTATTCCCAACACTGATCCTGAACAGTTCTGCAAAGTAATCAATCTTGAAGGCTACGAATGGGCCTTCTACGAAGACAAAGCCTACTTCATTCTTAACAAGAGCGGCAACGAAATCTCGCCAGACCAAGTTCCAATTGCTCCTTCTGAAGATAATCCCAGAAAAATCTTGAAGGAATTCGGAAAGAACACTGAGAAGGTGGATATTTCTAACCGTGAGGTGCTGGCGATGGCTAAATCCAAGATTATCCAAAGACCAGCTGACGTGGACACCGTCGACAGAGAGGTGTTTCAGGTCATCGAATACGCCGTAATCTATAATCCAATCTACAAAATCACCTTCCAGAACTTGAAGACCAAAGAGGAAAAAACCGTCAGCATAGACGGCGTCTCCGCAGAAATAATCAAGTAACAGGCAGAACATTCAAGATTTGCTTTTGCAGAGCAGTTCATTCATAGGCGAATAGGCGCAAGTCTGCCACAACAAACAC
>CAZJLG010000126.1:0-4914 GCA_964546665.1 uncultured Candidatus Bathyarchaeia archaeon | reverse complement strand
ACAGTCAACGTTACTGTGTAGTCTCCAACTTCAGTGTATGCATGGTCTACTTCAACTCCTGTGGCTGTTGTTCCGTCACCAAAGTCCCAGTCATAGCTGACTATTGTTCCGTCTAGGTCGTAGCTGTCGGAAGCGTTGAAGTGTATTGCTTCATCTGTTTTCACTACTGTAGCGTTTTCGGTGAACAAGGCTACTGGCGGCACTGGCGCTTTGCTCAAGACGGTTTTGGTTGCGGTGGCTGTGTCTGTTGCTCCATCGTCGTCGGTTACGGTTAAGGTCACGGTGTATGCTCCATCGTTTTCGTATGCGTGCTCGGCTTCAACTCCTGTTGCGGTGTTTCCGTCACCAAAGTCCCATGAATAACTGACTATGGTGCCATCCAAGTCGTAGCTGTCGGAGGCATCAAAGTAGATAGTCTCATCGGTGTCTACGGTGTGCGCTGATTCTGTGAAAGAGGCTACTGGAGGCTTGTTAACAACGGTTTTTGTGTCGCTGGCTGAGTCGGTTGCCCCGTCATTATCTTCTACAGTTAAAGTCACAGTGTAGGAGCCATTTTCTGCATAGGCGTGAGAAGCTGTGATGCCCGTGGCTGTTGTTCCGTCACCAAAGTCCCATACGTAACTGACTATGGTTCCGTCTGGGTCGTAGCTGTCGGAAGCGTCAAAGTAAATTTTTTCGTCAGTGTCCACTGTGTGGGCTGACTCGGTGAAGGACGCTACAGGACCTTGGTTTTCAACCGTCTTGGTTGCTTCATCTGTGTCTGTTGCGCCGTCATCATCTGTGACCGTCAATGTTACGGTGTATATTCCATTCTGAGAGTAAGAATGCTGCACTGTCACACCTGTTCCTGTTGTTCCATCACCAAAGTTCCATTCATAGCTAACTATGGTTCCGTCAGGGTCATAGCTGTCAGATGCATCGAAGTAGATAGTCTCGCCTGTGTTTACTGTGTGCGCTGATTCTGTGAAAGAGGCTACTGGAGACTGGTTCCTCACTGTTTTTGTGACTGTAGCTGTGTCTGTTACGCCGTCGTTATCAGTTACGGTTAAGGTCACGGTGTAGGTTCCATCGTTTTCGTATGCATGTTCCACTTCAACTCCTGTTCCTGTTGTTCCGTCACCAAAGTTCCATTCATAGCTAACTATGGTTCCGTCAGGGTCATAGCTTTCACTTGCATCGAATGTCACGATTTCTTCTTTGTCAAGAATTGTTGTGGATGTGCTAATTTTTGCCACTGGCGGTCTGTTCTTCACAGTAATGGTTACTGTTTTGCTTCCTGTTGCGCCGTCATCATCTGTGACCGTCAATGTTACAATGTATGTTCCATTTTCCTCATATGAATGGCTCACGGCAACTCCTGAATCAGTGCTTCCGTCGCCAAAGTTCCATTCATAGCTGACTATGGTGCCGTCTATGTCGTAGCTAGCCGAAGCGTTAAAGTCTATGACTTCGCCGGTGTAAACAGTGAACGCCGATTGGCTGAACAAAGCTACCGGCGGAACATTCGGAACTGTAACACTGTAATCAAAAATGGGCGTCTTCGCATCGTTTCCTGCGTTGTCGAAAGCCTGGATATAGTATTTGACGTAAACTCCTTGGGTCAGCCCCGGAATAGTTCCTGTCCATACTCCTCCATTGAGGGTCATGGTTACTGATGCCCAATTGGCAGCTGCTGTAAACCATAGGGTTGCTTTCTGGACTCCGCTGGCGTTCACGGGCTCGGTTACCTTGGCTGAGACTGTGACGTATTCGTAGGGGTCTGGTGTACTAGGAACCTGCTGAACATCGGTTATGACTGGGGGAACATAGTCGCCCACCACATAAGAGAACAGGTCTGAAACGTCACTGTATCCTGCTTCGTCAGAGGCGTAGACTTTGTAGTTTACTGTAGTACCGTATGGTTGAGCTGGAATATTGGCAAGATAAAATCCGCCCTCCAGACTCATGGTCACGTTAACCCAACTTGCAGACTCGATTTGATAGCCTAAGATAACGGATTCAATGTCGGTGTCTCCCTTCATGACTTCAGCTGAAATCTTCACAGACTGGTCATAGTTGGGAGTCTCAGGAGCCCTAGTCACGTTGATGATTTCGAGAGGCGCAACACGCACAAGAGAAAACACCATATCGTTGAAATCTCTGTCCGATTGCCCAAAAAAGTTCTCGAAACCTATCAGAAACATGCCTGGGACATCAAGATTTATGTAAACTCGCGCGTGATTTATAGGATAGTCAGGGTTCAACTCAAATTCCGTGAAGTATCTGTGGTCGGGAGTAAGCATAGAGAGACCAAACTGAGTGTCAGCCGTAAAGTTCTTGGATAGAGGTGGTTCCACGTATCCGCCCTTACTTCCAGTTGCACCTTCTGGTCCAGTGAAGATCGTGTGAAAATCGGTTGTGTTAACTATATAGTAGCTGAGCACGTTCTGATCATGGTAGCCAGCGAATTCAGCATATAATGTTACGTTGTAAATGCCTGGAGAAAACGTTTGAACATGTGTGAGGGCAATGTTAGTGAATCCTAAGTCGTTGAGGATAGAGTCTAATGTTGGCTCAGCGGCAACCGCCACGTTTGAAAAGAACATTATTGGCGCTGAAACTAGTAAAGAAATAAGTGCTAGAGCAACTAGGCTAGAACTTAATCGTTTCCTTTTTCCGTTATTTTCGGATTTTCCGCTCCTGTTTTTGTTGAGCCGAATCTCTCCGAGATAGTAAGACATTTTGTTTGTACTCCTGATATTTACTGATAGTGATGTCTTTTTCGTCTCTTAAAATAAAGGCTATATTTCCCTTGATGGAATATTCCTATCCACAGATGCAAAAAACTTCTAGAACTAACTTCTACCCAGTTAACAGATCCTTCTCGACAAGTTAGATGGGTTTACTGTCAAAATCCATGACATGTTAGCTTATAAGTGTCTTAGTTTTCCTGATTTTCTGCAGGTTCGGGGATGAAACAGGCTTGTTGTATCTTAGGATGGCATATATCTGGTTTGGACTTATGACTTTTAATAGCCGTGCACCTGACAGATAACGGGGAAAAATATGAATTTGCACGAAACCCGATGGGAAATAATGAAGGCTCTACTTGAAAGTTTCCCGTCATTGAAACAAAGAACGATTGAATATCTGCAAGAGCAGTAATTCTGCGTCAAAAGTACAGACCGTTAATCCTGACTGCGGATTCATAAATGATTAATTAACGAACAGTTTTTTTAGTCTTGTAGGTGTCATACTTGAAGACTATTCCTCCGGTTCCAGAAAAGATAAGCAAACGGAAGATTATTGTTTATAAATCTCGTGTTGATCCGACTATCGTGAAGCTTACGGCAGAAAAGATGAAGTACAAGCTTTTTGGCAAATTTGGTCTTTCTAAACGCAAAGCTGAGGAGATAAGGGTTGTTTCTGTCGACAAATACTATGAACCGTACAGCCTCATAGATGCGAGATATAATATCAGATATTTCAAGAAAAGAGTTTACACGCTTGATGTGGACCCTGAAACTGAAGAAGTTAAACTTTTGGGGGCATCATACATGCCTGAAGTAAAGCCTGGCGCCTCTGGGAATGATGGTGCGCATAGCAAGGTCTTCAGTTTGGAGGCTGAGTTGTGGTCTTCTTATGATGATAAGGCATATTTGGTGCTGGACAAAGACGGAAAAGAGATTCCGCCTGATCAGGTGCCTGCTGCTCCCTCTGAAGATCATCCGGAGAAGATACTGAAGGAGTTCGGCAAAAAGAGTGGAATGGTTAAGGTTTCTCCTCGGAAGGAGATAGACATGGTTAAGTCCAGAATCGTTAAGAGGCCTTCCGACATGACTGAAATTGAGGAGGAGCTGTTTCAGATTTCTGAGCATGCTGTAATCTACAGTCCCCTCTATGAAATCACTTTCCGGAATGTCCGAACTGGCGAAGAGAGAGTCGTCAAAATCGACGGTGTCAGCGCAAAGATTATCTCTGAAAAAGAGTGAGCGCTGAATTTTTTCAGCATAAAAGTATAAGGTTGCTTAGTTTAGAGCCTGCAGATTGGCTCTAATAGCCTCTTTCGTTTTCTCCTAGAAGGTTTGAGATGTCCTTGTATTTTTCTAGGTATCTGTCGCCTTTGACGGTTGTTATGTATGTGTTTTTTTTGTTTTCGTTTTGGATTTCAAGGAATTCCATTTTGGTGAGGAAGTTGAGGTACTCGTTTAGTTGAGCGAAGCTTAGGTTTGCTCTGTACATGATTTGGGTTTTCAGGCTTCCGCCTTTGGCTATGGTCAGTATCTCTGCTATTATGTAGAGTCGGTCCCTGCGTTTGCGGTCGTTTTCCATGTTACTTGCCTTCTCTAAGTTTTTTCTAGATGTTACGTCTATAGTTGACGTGAAGTTGGGCGCATAAAAGGTGTGCTTCTTAAATGTACATATTCCGGTAGACGGAATATTGTTTGATAGTTACCTGATTGGTGGATTTTGCCGAAAAAATACGGAATGTTTATATGTGAAAACGGGCAACCGCTGTTTGAACGGAAGGCTCAGCAAGGCGATTGATGTGAGTAGAGATAAAATGAAGCGTCGTGCTTTTCATCTGCGGTCTCTAATCGATAATGTCAAAAACAAGAAGGCTAGACAGGAAGTTATCAAGGAGTACGTCAGCCTCATTTCGCAGATGAGCTACAACAACTAGCCGAATCGGCAGCTAAGAGCTTTTTTTGTTCTTTTACAGAAATCAAATTCTTACATTTACAGATTAATCAATCGAGCATAGATGAAAACGGTTTCATAGAGTCTGAGACAGAACGCTGAAGCCCTTCAGGTTTTCACGGTCTTAATCCATTGTGTGTGCATTTGAGTTAAAATTTAACCCTCAAACCCAAACTTACTGAAGATAAACTAACCTGCCTTCAACATTTCTTTTTATGTTTTGGTGGTTACGAA
>CAZJLG010000125.1:0-4925 GCA_964546665.1 uncultured Candidatus Bathyarchaeia archaeon | reverse complement strand
GAGGCTACTTCTGGCCCTCCTACGAAATCTATGGGGGAGTCGGCGGATTCATAACCTATGGTCCCCTTGGCGCCTTGCTCAAAAAAAGGCTAGAAGACAAGTTCAGAAGATTCTATCTTCAGCCCTTAGCCATTCTTGAAGTAGACACGCCAATAATTATGCCAAGCAACGTTCTGGAAGCCTCTGGTCACGTAGAAAGCTTCAAAGAACCCACAGTTGAATGTGCCAAATGCAAAAACAAGTTCCGTGCCGACCACCTGCTTCAAGAGTTCGGAGAAATGACTGACACCGAAACCGAGAAACTGACGCTCCAAAACGTTGTGGATGAACTGAAAAAACACAAAATCCGCTGCCCAGAATGCGGCGGAGAATTTGAGAAAGCTGAACAGTTCATGACCATGTTCACAACCACGATTGGACCCTACTCTGACTCTGTCGGCTATGGACGCCCCGAAGCCGCACAAGGAATCTTCGTGGAATTCAAACGCATCTTCGAAGCCGCCAGAAACCGTCTTCCCTTAGGGGTCGCCCAGATAGGTCGTGCCCTCAGAAACGAGATTTCTCCGCGTCAGGGTCCGGTGAGGCTCAGAGAATTCACGATAATAGACATAGAGTTCTTCTTGGACCCAGAAGATAAAAAGTGCCTGATTATCGGTGACGTGGAAGATGAAACGTTGCGGATGGTGCTGGCGGAAAACAAGCTGAAAGGCAACACCGAACCCGTAACCATCACAATCAAAGAAGCTCTAAGCAAGGGCATCATTCAAGAGGAGTGGCAAGCCTACTTCATGGCACAAGCCAAAAAGTTTCTGGTGGAACTGGGCGTCCCAGAGGAGAAGCAGCGTTTCATCGAGAAACTAGACTATGAACGCGCCCACTATTCTAAGCAGGGCTTCGATCAGGAAGTGTACCTAGAGCGGTGGGGCTGGACAGAAGTTTCAGGACACAACTACAGAACAGACTTTGACCTGAGCCGCCACATGAAAGCAAGCGGCGTAGACTTGACCGCCTTCAAGGAATCTGAGGAGGGCGGAAAACGGTTTGTTCCCCACGTTATTGAGCCCAGTTTCGGGTTGGACAGGCTCGTCTATGTTGCGTTAGAGTATGCGTACAAACAACAGAACAAGCGGACTGTTCTAAGTTTGTCCCGTGAGCTTGCGCCTATGCAGGTCAGCGTTTTTCCTTTGATGAACAAAGATGGCTTGCCCGAGAAGGCAGATGAGATATATCATACTTTGGTCAATGAGGGGTTCACTGTGGATTGGGACTCGTCAGGCTCCATTGGAAGGCGATATGCGCGAGCCGACGAAGCTGGAACACCGTTAGGCATCACCATTGACTATCAAAGCCTTGAGGATGGCACCTTAACATTGCGTGACCGGGACAGTTGGAAGCAAGTAAGAAGCAATGCAGACAAGCTTCCGGAGCTGCTTAGAGCCTACTTCAGTAACAAAATAGACTTTGAATCTTTGGGTCAGCTGATAGAGCGGTGAAAACTGTACACAGCTGTAGCTTATAGAACTAAACTAGATAACACTTTTTAAGAGACTCCAAACTATTCTATCGTGATATTATCTTAGGAAAATGACGGGGAAAAGAGGATATGGTGTTTCCTGTAGAGACCGAAGAACGCGTGAAACGCAAGGCACTCAGTGTTTCAAGTGACCACCTTAGAGAAGTAGTGGATATCTCACGCAAAATTTCGCAACTAGTATCTGTCTTCGTGGACGGAGACAAAAAAATGGCTCAAGAGCTGTTCGATGACATCAAAAACGCCCAAAATGGAGTAGACGCTACACGACGCATTGTTTCGCGGGAGCTCGCAGAAATAGGCGCCATACTGATGAGTCGCGAAGATTTCCTCCGTTTCACTAACCTGACAAGCGACATAGCTGACTACTGCGAAGGAATAGCCTTTCGGCTGCTTCAGATTATGGAAAGAGGCTGGAAGGTTCCGAAGGAGATAAAGGAAAATCTGATTAAGCTTTCAGACGCTGTTTTTGACACCATCTCCAAACTCAGAGAAACAGTTATGACACTAAATTACGGCACCTCCAAGGCGCTGGAAAAAACCAGAGAAGTTGACGCTGCAGAACGGGTGGTGGACGAAATTTACCGCCAGCTGGAAGTAGACATCATAGCCAGCAAAATGGATCTTCCGCCCATGTTCCTGTTGTGGACTGTAGTTCAGCATCTGGAGGACGCCGCTGACAAGGCTAAAGACGCCTCAGACGCCGCCCGCATACTGGCGCTCACAATCTAAAGTGAAGATGTATGCCTGAAAAGATTGAAACTGAACTCTTAGACAATTTTCTGGTAGTTTGGGACCCTAAACAAGGTTCGGGGCTCTATAAGAGGGGCTATTATGGCAAGCCCTTAGGTATTCCTAAACCTAAAATTCCCGAGTTTGATGTGCCCCTGATTCTTGACTTGATGGAGGGGCTTTATCTGGTGGAGACAAAGGCTATCAGCGTTTATGGCGGACCAGAAAAGAAGGGAGTCAGCGTTTCGAGGCTGCGGAGAAGGGCTAGGAGATTGTACGAGGATTTTGATACAAAATATGCTGTGTATCGTGACTTGCGGGGTCAGAAGCTTATTGTTACTCCTGGCATAAAGTTTGGCTGCGATTTTGCGGTGTACAAGCATGGACCGGGCGTGGATCATGCGCCGTACATGGTTTCTGTGCGGAAGGCTATGGATGAGATGTCTGCGACGGATGTTGTGAAGGCGGGGCGGTTGGCTACGACTGTGCGTAAACGCTTCATAGTTGCCATACCTGACTTAGAAGCCGAGGATGTACGTTACCTGATTTTCAAGTGGTTCAAAGCCTAAGTTATCTTTGGAGTTTTTCTCTGATTTCAGGCAACGCCTCTTCTTGGAACCGTCTTATTCCAAGCGTCGTTATTTTGTAGTTGCCTTCATCTGTTTTGGTTGCGTATCCTTCGCGGATAAGTTCCCCCAGCCTGGTGCTTGTTATCTTCGCGTTTTTTCCAAGCCCAGCCTGCAGCTCATCTTTGGTCAGAAACTCCTTTGATTTTCCGAGCCTATTGTCGATGTATTTTGCTAGAAGATGTAAGGTCAGGGTTTCGCTGTCTGTGAGCTTCTGCCGAGAAACAAGGATAACTGGACCCTCGGGAGCAACGGCTACAACGTTTTTGCAGTCTTCGATGAGGCTTTCAAGGTCAACAGTGAGGAGAACCTTCTTTATGGTGCTGAGGGCGGGCATCATTTCGCTGAAGAAACGGTTGATGCTCTTCCAGACTTGGTCTGCGTCGCCAGTGAAGGTCTGCTCAGTTTCCTGATATCTGATGTTGACTGTGACTGTCTCGTTGCTGGTCAAGCTGCTGCGCCTCTGAGCTTCGTCAGCACTTCTTCCTCAACCCATCTTTCGCCCTGCGTGGTCAACTTGAATTCGGGTCTCGCGGGGTCAGGCTTAAAGACGATTCCCCGTTTTGTCATCTCGTTGAGACGGGCAGGCACCATGGAGCGGATTCCGCTTGAAGCCAGAAGCCGCTTGATTTGGGTGGCTGTGCTGCTGTTTTCGTCTGAGGCGAACAGGATTAGTGCGATGGCTTCGTAGTGGGTGAGTTTTTCTCTGGTGGTTATGATGGGTCCTTCGGTTGTGAGTTCGATTATTCCGTCTAGTTGCGTCTTTAGTGAGGGAGTCAGGTTTGAGGATACGAGTTCGCCTACCTCGTTCACGAATTGGGGCGGCATTGTCTTCAATATTTTCAGGATTTCTTGGGCACTTTCTCCCTCTATAACGACTTCTCCGAAGGGAGCCTTAACGCGCACCCGAACTTTAGCCATCCTTTAGTCCTCCAGCTAAAAATATGCACATAGCACTTATCAGTCTTCCACCTCTTTATCTCATTTTTCATAACAAGCCAAGCCAGTACATGGTTTGGTCAATTTTTCTTGACCCAGTCTAGTTACAACAGGTCAAGGTCTCTTGACAAAAACCCTTTTCAACAAACGTAACCCAGTTTTAACGGGGTAGCTTTTCATGAATAGGTTATCTGTTAGTCTAACTGTGACTGTTGTTTTACTGAGTTTTGTTAGCGGATTCTTGTTCTATCAAAATAATGATGCTCAAGCTCTGAATAAGGAATTAAGAAGTCAAAATGCTGACGTTCAAAATCAACTGAATGATTTGCAAATTCAAAACGATGAGTTAGAAAACCAAATTAGCTATTTACAGAACCAGAATAACGAACTCCAAGACCAAATCGATGACCAACAAGCTGAAAATAGCATACTGCAAAATCAAATTGATGAAGAACAAAATAGAAGTAATGCGCTTGAAAACCAAACCCAATATTTACAGGGTCAAATTAGTGAAATTCAAAACCAACTCAATGCCTCTCAAAACCAAACCAATTATCTGCAAAATCAAATCAGTGAACAACTGGAATCCATCAGCCAAATTACTTATGAACTCGCTCTGGAACGTCCATTAGATGTGCTGATTTCCAATTTTGATTGGGATTGGTCATTCAATCCTTATGGAGGCTTGACAGTTAGCTTTCCCGTCAAAATCACCGTCACTAACATTGATGTTACTGCATTAGGCGGTTTAACCATAAACGCTAGATTGCTCAAGAAAGGCACTCTAACTGAACCGTATGGTTCCCACGGCTTTTCTGCTCAAATTGGGAATCTACAGGCGGAAGAAAGTCAAGTAATTTCAGGAGGAATCCTCGCCACTGTAGGCACTATTAACCCCGACTCTGTTGTGTGTGCAATTAAACTTAGTTCAAGAGGCATACTCTTGGATGAGAAGACATGGAACCTCCCTGCAGGGTCGCTTTTTTTTCGTTAAAAAACACACAGTTAGTCAAGATTTCTTGACAAAAACACTTTTATCAATTCTAACCACCGATTTATTTGGGTCTTTAAATGAAAGAGGGAACCAACAAGTTCCT
>CAZJLG010000124.1:0-4939 GCA_964546665.1 uncultured Candidatus Bathyarchaeia archaeon | reverse complement strand
TTCCGTAAACGTCTGGTCCAACACGCCCATTCATTACGATGGGAACGTTCTTCCACAGGTCAGGAACTCCGGGCTGAACCTGAATGTTACTGAAAACCAGTTGCCCGCCCCTAGCCACGTAGGCTTGGGTGTACTCGAAGAACATCATCTGCATAAGCTGCCGCACCCGCTCGTATGGTAAACCTCTAACGTACGGGGCAAGAAAAATCAGAAAGTTGTAGAAGCCCTCGCCGCCGGCAAAGTTTGTCTGAGCAGAAGCCAGTATCTTGGCTGTGTGAAGAATCGCCACCTCCGCATGCTTGGCTGGACCCGCAATGCTTGTTCTTGTGCCTAGCCCGTCAGGCATCAGCCCGTAGTAGAGGAAGTAGCGGAGGTCCCAGTCTTGGCAGAAGGGTCGGGTTCCGAAGTATTCGAGGTCGTGTATGTGGAGGTCTCCGGCGAGGTGGGCGTCAGAGATTTTTGGGGGCATCAGCAGCAGGTATTCTTCTCCTGAAACCCAGTCTGCTTTTCTTTTGTGGGCGGTTTCAGGGTTAGGTTGAAGATTCGCGTTTTCTTTTGCCTTGTAGCCCTGTCCCAAGTCGATCTTGTAGGCGTCATAGACAGGTGCGCCTACTCGGGTCAAAATGTTCCTGTAAAGCGCGAAATTGGGATTCTGCGCGGACTTGGCTAACAGGATGTTGTTTACCAGTTCCCGTATTAGGGGTCCGCTGATGAATTTGAGGTTCAGGTCAAAAATTTTCTGTTCTACCTCAAAGGCTATATCTTCAGCCTCTTGCCTGTTCATGGCTCTTGTTTCGTAGAATTCTTCTGCCAGTTTTGTTTCGGTTAGGAGCTGCTCCACGATTTCGTTTCTGTTCCACGGTACCATGAAGCCGTCGGTTCCTCTAACCATGGGGCGAAGTTTCTGAATAATCTCGGTCATTTACATTGCCTCAAAAATTTTTGAAAAGTCTGGTTTAAGCAATCCGTTGTCTTCGAAGATCTGGCTGTCCGTGTAGACTTCGCCGTCAATTTCTAGTGCTGGCGCTGACAAGACAACAAAGTTTCTCATCACCAAATCTGTCATGACGTCCACATCTCCCAAATTTTTTTCTTCAAAATTTGTGTTTTTGTTCTTTAACCACTTTTTCAGCATGTCACATCTGGGGCATCCGCTACTCGTGTAGACTATTACGCCGTTCTCTGCGGGATGCGCAGGGGTGCTGCCGAAGTCTTCTGAAAAGCCCATGAAAATTACCTCTTTTTATCGACGAGATAGTATCTTAGGTATAGATATGTTTATTTAATTTTTTAGTCCTAACGGTATAAAATTCTGTATAAGAGTCCAAACAAATTGACATTTAGCTATCGTGCCATATTTGGCGCATATAAGCTGGCAACGAAAACGGATTGGACAGTAGAAGTCAAGATGTATTTTTATTATAAATAGGGGTTAAGCGGAAAGAACAGCCGCTTAGACAATTTTTTGGTTATATGCGGCTGAAGGATTGAAGCAGGTTAACGGAGCCACAGGAGGGACATTTCTCTAATTTTCCATAGAAAACCTGCTGGCAACCCGCACAGTAGGCAATGTTCCGATTAAAAGCGTACAGCCCAACCCCGTAGTTTGCAGCAATCTCCCGTGTGACAGACAGCAACTCATCAGGTTTCTGCGGCTCATCGTCCAGAGGAATAACTGCTAGGTGACCGCCCGGAGTCAAAGTGTGAAACCGCTCCTCAACCCTCATCCGGTCCTTCCAAGAAACGTCAAGGCTTAGAGGCAAGGCAACCAAGTCAGTGTAGAAGGGCTTTTCTCTGCTGCCCTGAGCGCGAACCTTTGCCCATCCATACCTTTCCGCGTCAAGCTCTGCCAGCCGCTTCGCAGCATCCGGGGCAGGCACCATAGCCAAGGCGGCTCGGGTCTCAGGCTTCTTCGAGTATCTTCCAATTTCGCTGGAGAGGTAAGAGACTGCTTTTTTGGCGAAATCCAGAGTCTCGCCATCCATTTTCAGGGGTTTGCCGAAGAAGGCTTGGATGGTTTCGTTCAAGCCAACAAAGCTGACTAGGCGGGCAGCGTTTTCGATTCTGAAGTACTGGTCGCCGTCAGTTTTCTGCATCAGGAAGGGCAGCATCTGCTCTCTTTCCCGCTGTTTTATTGTGCGGTATTTTATATCCAGAGCCCGCAGCGCCATCTCCAGCTGATCATCCAGAAGCCGGAAGAAGTTGGTTTCTTTGCCCCCTGCCTTGTACATGACTCTGGGCAGGTTTATTATGACGCTGTCCACGCTTCCTGTCTGCAGGGTGTCCAGTTCCCAGTCTTCTCTCCAGTCAGAGGCTAACCTGAAGCCTGTTGAAGTGTAGGATGCAGTTGCCTGCTCAGGTGGACAGAGGTTAGCGAAGTAGGGAAGACCTGTTTCAGCAGCAAGTTTATGTGCCTCAAAAAGAAGATTGGCGCATTCTGGGTCTTTGAGGACTTCAGGGCGCACCTTGATTATCAGGCGCGGATTAAAGACTGGTTTTTTCTGGTCGTCTGCGAACATGACTTCGAGGATGAGGGAGGCGAGGCGGCGGCTTTCCTCAGCAAAGTCTTGGTAGCTGCCGACAGTTTTTCCTTCAGGTCCGATAGCTTCTTTTTCTTTCAGAAAGTCGGGGACAACAAATTCTATGCCCAGGGAAGCCCCAACTGAACCTCCGTTTGAGAGTGGATGGTTCAGGTTAGAGATGAAGAGGCGTAAGCCTTCCCTGACTCGTTCCTCTGAAAGATTCTGGCTGAAGGGCGCCAAGAAGATGTTGAAGAAGTCTAGGGTCTGCTCTCCAGAGGTTTCTATGGCAGCGATTTTCAGGACGTTGGAGGCGGTTATCAGCGCGGCTTCAAGGCTTTTAGGCGGAAGATAGCTGGGCTCCTGAAGGTTCATTCCTCCTCGGCTCAGTCCCTGTTGAAGGAAAAAGCGGAGGTCATGCATGAACTGGTCAGGCTTCAAAACCCAGGTGCCAAGATGCTTGAGGTGAAGACCGCCAGAAAGATGTGCATCAGCAATGTCCCGTGGAAGAACGTTGAGGAGCGTATACTCTTCCATAACCGCGTCCGCAGCCGCCTTGTGGATAGCCTCTGCACCCTGCGCTCTGGCTCCAGTTGCGTCTATCAACTGGTTAACGTCATAGACTGGCAGCCCCAGGCGGGTGAGTTTGTGGCGGTACTCTTCCAGACCCTTTTCTACGAGGATTGCGTTGACCATCTCGCGGATTAGGGGCGCGGTCAGGTACTTTGTTTTGAATTCTAGGAGCCGTTTTTCTGTTTCTCGGGCGATTTTTTGGGCTTGAAAAACTGGAACGTTTGCCTCTTTTACGAGGGCTTCAACAATTTTGTTTCTGTCAAATTCTTCCATTGCAAGGCGGCTGGTTCGGACAAAAATTTTTTTTCTTTGGAAGAACTGCTGCTGGATGTCCTCTGTGAAGTTTATCATGGTTTTGCCGAGGTCGGTGAGGCGGTATTCCTTGTTGTCCACGTCAGGTTCTATGAGGTCGGCGCTTAACAGATACTTGAGGTGGTAAGCGAATCTTCCTGCGTCTCTGCTTGGGTTAAGCTTCAGGACCTTCATCAGGTCGGTGTAGGATTGTGGTCCCTTCTCTACAAGGGTGAGTAGAAGTTGCATGCGCAGAGAGGAGGATGCAGCCTTTAGAACTTTTAGACCTGATTTCCGTCTCCGCTTTGGTGGCATAGTTGAGTCTCCGTTACCAGCTATTACATCAGTCTAGTTTAAAAAATTAAAGTATCCTATAAAAATATGTAACATCAAAAGCATGCACATTTGAATGCTGACATCAGAGTTGGCTGGTTGCTCGCCAGAAAGAGACTTACCGAAATACAAAAAACGGTAAATATCACGTCCAAAACATTAAAACAACAACGTTAAGTTAGAGGAAAGAGCCAGATGAGAAACCAAGTCACTAAACCATTCTTAGCCACACTTCTAGTTCTGGTTTTGACCGCCACATCACTTATGACGGCTGTGTCAACGGCTGAAGCGTTAACTCTGGACATCCCAGCCACAACAGTTCTTACAATGAACCCAATCAATTCAAATGTTACAGTGGGCGTAAAAGCGGGAAACTGGATGGAATACACCGCAACATACATCGGAGGTGCGGACCCCCCTGAAGGTTACCCAGCGTGGTTCAGATTCCAGATCATAGACGTCCAAGGAACAATCATAACAGCTAACATGACATATGAGGCACTGAACGGAACAATCAGCAAAAGCAGCCACAGTTATGACCTTAAAACAGGAGTTCTGCAACTCCTAGTTGTTCCCGCGGGTCTTACTTATGCTGATGTGTTTTATCACCAAGACTATGGAAACATAACAATCAGTGGCACTGAAGACGGCAGTTATGCAGGTGAAACAAGAACTGCAGTTTACGCAAATTTTGACAACATAAAAGCATATTGGGACCAATACACTGGAGTTTTTCTGGACTCAGAACAAAAAGTTTTGAACGCTGACAATCAAAATGTCACACAAAAGGTTACGATATCCGCAACGAACCTGTGGGGAGACTCAGCAACTGCCTCGGACAATTCGGAACTGGATCAGATTGTGTTTTACGCCAAAATCATAGTAGTAGTAGCGATAGCCGCAATCATAGTCGTTTTGGTAATGCGACTAATGAAGAGGAGAAAGTAGCTACAGCTAGTAGCTTCTCGGTTGACAAACGCTGACTTCTCCGGTGTCAGCCCACAACCCCACATCAATACGGTAAACATGATCAGGGTAAGTTCTATCCAGATCGATGGTTACGTACCAGTAGGGTATTAGGTCTAAGGGATCGTCTTCTCTGGAATGCGGGTATAATTCTGCGAAGGCAGTTGCTTCAACGAGTGTGAAGTTGTTTATTGTTTCGCCATTTACTGTCCACGTGCAATTTCTGGCGGTTTCAATCGCAATAGCTATGGCTTCTT
>CAZJLG010000123.1:0-4945 GCA_964546665.1 uncultured Candidatus Bathyarchaeia archaeon | reverse complement strand
CATGGTTCTTAGCACTGATGATTTTAAGCGGCGTTTTCTGGCTTGTACTGGGAATCCAAATTAGCAACACATACGGTCCTACAGGTTTCGGTCTATTCAACACTGTCTACTCAGTTTTCGATTTCTTGTGGGCACTCATTTTTGGGGGACTGTTTGAGGGTCTCATCCACTTTGGTGCATGCTATTTCACAAAAAAAGGCGCAAATCTTGCTCGTTACTTCTCGAACTACGTGAGGTATCTCACGTTAATGAGTTTATTAATTTTTACAGTTTTGACTGTTGTGTCTTTTTTAATGGCCAACATGGGCTTCCGTATAATTCTTCTTTCTCTGGCCTTCGCGTTCCTGTTTTCAGGAACAAAAGATTCTTTGTCCTCGATACTGGGGTCATTACATAAAAGCAAGCAGCTTTCGATAATACAGTCCAGTGGATTTTATGCGGTTACAATAATTGGCATAATTTTTTCGCTCTTATTTTTGCCCAGTGACCTGTTACCCACCCTAGTTGTTGTTGCTCCAGTATGCCAGCTGATATTTTGTTTGTATTTTCTGAGACCATATCTCAGAGACCTTGTTTTGTTCAACTGGGAATTTTTTAAAAACAGGAAACTCAAGGATTCGTTATTAGAGGATTTGAAGCAGTATAAGCACATACTGTTTTTCGGTTTCTCTATATCTATCGGAAAACTCTCCTTCATGATAATGAAGAGCCTGGACATACCCATACTTAATCTGTTCTTTGACTTATCCAATGTAGGAGTTTACAGCGTCGCGGACACAATCTCGAGCGTACTGTTTTCTATGACAGCCTTCGCTATTCCAATCATCTCATCTATGTCTGAGGCATGGAGCAAAAAAGACGATGAACTGATGAAAAAATATGTTACAATTTCTGTGAAATACCCGCTGCTGTTAGGGTTGCCGTTGACGATCATAATTTTTGCTTTTGCAGAACCCATTGTTGTGGGAGTATACAAGGCTCCTTTCATTGGAGCAGTGGTGCCTCTTCAAATCCTTATCATCGGAACATTCCTTCTAATGTTCGGACGCACACTTTCATCCATACTGATAGGTATCGGAAAAGCCAAATTATCCGGCACACTACTGGCGACAGCCGCTACACAATACATCATCTCAATCTTCATCTTTGTGCCCCTCTTTGGACTAAATGGAGCTGCAATCTCTCTGACACTCACAGGCGTTACTTCCCTTATTTTGATACCAATTTTTATTAGGCGCAACCTGAAAGTCCCAGTGTTTTCAGGGCTTCACAAAATTTTGTTCGCGGGCTCCACTTTGGCGGGAATCCTCTTCATTGTGCCCAAAACTGACCTGTTTATAATAATTCTTGGAACAGCAGTAGGCATCGCCGCCTATGCTTTACTGTTGTATCATACAGGCTACATTAGCCAAGAGGACGTCAACATACTGAAAAACGGCAAGAGAACAAACATAATTCTTTGAACTGGGAAAAATCTCGCTTAGGATTCAAGGTAGAGCAGAAATTTATGTTACGGTTGTGATGGCTCTGCTTGCAACCGTCTTTAACATGGCAGTTGGATTCGTCGGTGGACTCATCCTATATCTTGCCATACAAAAAATGTAATCAAGATAACTAGTTTCAGTGGCGCATCACGTTTTTTGGGCGTAACTTAAATCTGCGAATTTTGCTATATTGGCGATAGGGAGAGCTTAACATGTTCAACAAAGTGATAGTTGCCGTTGTTGGAGGCAGCAATTCAGGAAAAACCACAGCTGTAGAAGTAATCATTAAGGGATTAATCAGAAAAGGCTACACTGTTGCATCTGCAAAACGTATCCCTGAATCCGAATTTACCATAGATACTAAAGGAAAGGACACATGGAGACACGCCAAAGCTGGCTCAAGCACCGTCCTAAGTGTGGCCCCCAACGAACTGACCGCCATCAAAAAGGTTGACACCACAAAATATAGTTTAGAGCAGCTTGTTGCAGAAATTCCAGAGGAAACGGACATCATCATAATTGAAGGCTTCAAAAGCTTAGTCGGAGAAGACATGACAATACCAAAAATAGTGGCAACAAAAACGGACCAAGAAATTTCAGAGGCTCTTAAAGCCTACAAAAACATTCTAGCATTCATTGGTCACATTCCAGACAGGAAAGCGGAAACCGAAATCCCCTTCATAGATGCGTTGAAAGAGCAGGAAAAGCTTGTGGATTTGGTGAACCGTAAGGTCGAAGTTCTGGTGGAACGAAAACGGCAGAGAGAAGAAAAAATCACGATACAAGTAGACGAAAAAATCTTGCCCTTAGGCGACTTTGTTCAGGACATAATAAGAAATGCGGTTCTTGGCATGGTCGCAAGTTTGAAAGGAGTAAAAATAAAAGGGGAAGAGAAGGTTTCGGTAGTCATCAGACGATTGTCAAGAGATTAACAAACTCTGGCGGTATTCTGGGGTTCAGAAAGGACGCATGGATAAGAGAGAAAGGAGATTCAGCGGCTGTCAGAAAGAATTGGCACCCCTCTGAACCTTTCCAAGACCACCATACTTTGAGCTTGTTAACCTCCATGTTTCATTCTAGAGTGCTTTGAAGGCTTCAGACCATTCGTTATAGCCTGAGATAACCCGCGGAGATACGCTGGGCTTTCTATCCGCCAAGATACCCTTGAAGTCGTCCATAGACAGGGGCCTAGGCTTAGCATGCTTGTCACTTGCTTTACCAGACTCGAAGAGTTCTCCGATAACACGCAGATGCGCAGACTGACAAATATCCCGTATGTCGCTTCCAGAGAAACCAGCAGCCAACCTAGCAAACTCGTCAAGGTCCATAGTTTTTGACAGATTCAGGTGCTCAGTGTAAAGCTTCAGCATATGCAGACGAGCCTCGTAATCGGGCAGAGGAACCATTATACGCTTCTGAAATCTTCGAATAAAAGGCCAGTCAAGAGCCCAAGGCTTGTTGGTTGCTCCGATGACATAAACATGGAGTTTCTTGCCCTTGTCCATAACTCCGTCCATCTCCTTGAGAAACTGGTTGCGAACTCTGGTTTCTCCACCAACCTCATTCGAGTGCATTCCAATCAGCGAATCCAACTCGTCAATAAAGAGGATGGCTGGGCGCCCATTGCTCGCAGTTTTTCTGGCTTGCGTAAAGAGTTTAGCTACATTCCTTTCAGCTTCACCTAGCCACTTCGACATAACTGAGGCGGCATCCACTGAAACGAAGGCACCGTCAATCTCCGTTGCCACCGCAGCAGCCAAAAGGGTCTTTCCGCATCCTGGAGGACCGAAAAGCAGTATTCCCCGAGGCCATCCTAACGGAAATAGGTCTGGTCTCTCAACGGGGTAAACTATGGCTTCTTTGATGGCTTTTTTTGCTGGCTCTAATCCTACAACTTGGGTCCAGTTTACGTTAGGTTTCTCTTGGAGCACAAGTTCATCGTAGCTTGCTTTTCCATCGGATTCTGTTTCTGCTGGGGGTTCCATCATATCGGATGTGTCTTCCTGTTGATGCTGGATAGGTTGAATAGGTTGGACGGGTCCTCCTCCTTGCAGAGCCTTTATCCTTTCCTGATACGCCTGCGCACGTTGAATGTAAACCGAGTTTAATCCATAGTTAGGGTACAATCTGACGAGCTTTAGCAGTGTTGAGATGCCCTTCTGGTACATCGTAATGGCCATCCCCTTTGACCCTTGTTTGTCAAGGCGGACAGCCTCCAAAGCATATTTCGTTGCAGCTTGTTCAAGTTCTTGAGAAGCATTCATGTGAGTCACGACGCAATCTTGATTTTACCTTTCACACCCAGAGTTTCTAAAGCCTTCTCAATCTCACCACATGCAACCTTCAACTCATTAGCGCACTCACCAATGTCAAGCTGGCCTTCACGTTTCTTTGCATACTCCAAAACGGACTGCTCTAAATCTTCGCTAACAGTCAATGCGACACGTTTCACTTCCGTCTCTTTGAAGGCTACAAACTGCTGAGTTCTAGTTGGCTCAGAAACTTCTGAACCTGAAGCAGTGAGGGCAACCATCTTCCGCACTTTCTGTGCCCGTTGGGGCTGAGGCTTTTCCATGACCGGAGCCGAAACTGGAGGCGTCGGAAGTTGTTCGGTCAGTTTTTCCTCCAGAAAATCGGCGACTTCCGCAAGGACTTCTTCGCCGCCTGGAGTCTTAACGTCCGTTGGCACTTCAAGTTTATCGGCATCAATTTTGGACATGGATATGACCTCGAATATGCTTTCGTTCACCCTTTCCATTTCGATTGCCATCTGGGGCATGAAGACATTGAGGCTTTTTGTTACCGATTGGAGGTTAGTTAGAACTGGCTTCAAGTCTGAAAAGGCTGCATTGAATTCTTTGAGGGTTTCTAGCCGTAAGATGATGCGCTCTACAAGAATTTGAGTGTGATAGATGACTTTGGTTAGTTTTCGGATTTCCGCAAGCTCGTTAGCAAAGATTGCTGCGCGCTCATTATTTTTTTCTTGTAGAGCCAATGCGCAAGTTTTGAAAAGAATTTTGTCTCTTGTGGTAAGTTTGATGATAACCTGACCCAGTTTAAACTGCTGAGACTTTAGTTTCGGCACTGCCATAACAATTATTTGATCAAAATTGGGGGGTGTGCGGAAAAGGTTTTTGATGGAATGTCCCTCACAGACCTAAAAGGCTACAAACTGGGCTTGCTAGTGTTCCGCACATGGATAACTACTGGGGGTTCAGGAAGGTTTGTAGAAACAGGAGCAGGTGCTTCTGGAATCTCATGCTGTTGTTCTGGACTTTTTGCTGGGGCAGGTACTTCAGGCGCCTTCTGGGTAGTGTCGCCCAGAAGAAGGTTGGACAACTTGCTCTTCAGAACTTCTAAGTCGCTCTTTTCTGCGTTAACTCCTTTTAGTCCCCACTGTATTATGCCTAAAGCTTTCTCGTATGAGTCACCGTTTAATCTGCCGATTTCACGTTCAATCT
>CAZJLG010000122.1:0-4983 GCA_964546665.1 uncultured Candidatus Bathyarchaeia archaeon | reverse complement strand
TTTCTGGGGTCAAGCCCCAAGTCTCCGACGCCCCTCGTGACCACTAAGCGGATGTAAGCATCCTTTAGATTGTTCTTTCTGAGGGTCTCCAGCACAGCTTCTGTGAGCTCGGCTTTGGTTAGGGGTATCTTCAGGAAGATTGGGTGAGCGGACTTGTATAGCCTGTCTATGTGCTCTTTCAGTTTGAAGACTGTGCCGTTGTAGGCTCGTATTCCCTCAAACACGCCATCTCCGTACAGGAGACCGTGGTCATATACGGATATTTTAGCCTCAGATTTAGGATAATACTTGCCGTCGATGTAAACTTGAAGCTCTTCAGGCATTGTCAAACACTTCTCCGAAAGGAAAACGTCAACCATAAACTATCCGCTAGATATTTAAATTTTAACCCCAAAGCCCATAATTTGAGAATCTACGGGAAGGGGCTGTTTGTTCCATAATGGAGATATGGTCCTTGTTTTCTGTGAAAGTGAAATTCGAATATTCTTGACAGAAAGGGGTATACTCAAGAAGGAATGACTTGAAAAAGACTATGAAGTTTTTACCAATTTCTTTCTGAAAACAATTACAGACAAAGTGGCAATCAGAAAAAGTGGCAGAATAGTCCATGATGGAAACTTTGGAATCCCTCCCATTTCTACTGGTTCCATTAGTGGAAAGTTGTCAGTGTTAATTTCATATTGGGCGTTGGTATCTGTCCAGTAATCTATTGCTTCTTGTCTACTGAGGGTTGAAGGGTCAACGTACGGATTTGGTTTGACAAAATAAGGGGTATCACCTACACCAGTGTGATTAATTTCGGTTGCGTTTGGGTATCTTAATAGATAATCGCTCCAGTAGTTCCCAAACTGACAACCATCATCCCAAATGTTGAAGGATGGCAAACCATAGGCATAGTAACCGTTATCGCGCAACATAATTTTGTTGTTAAAAAAGTTGTTATGGTAAAATCTGTTGTTTGAGCTATCATAGATGCCGATTGCTGTTTTACAGTTTTTAACATTATTTTCAAATATTAGGTTATTTCTGCATTGGCCTGAGTGATAGCTTACAAGAATTATTCCAACGGTGTTGTTCTCCAAATTGTTCATAGTTATGATATTTGAACTTGCATCATGGAGTGCTATAGCGGCTGTTGGGTATTCAATAGCATAAATTCCGTTATCCGTGTATTTAATGGTGTTATTTGCCACCGTATTTAGTGTGCCATTTATTTCGATACCAATAGCTCCTCCAGTTATCTTGAATCTGGTGACGGTGACGTTTGAAACACCATCCAGCGAAATACCATAGTCAGAAATTGAAGGCGGAGTCAATGTATGGTTTTTTCCATCAAGTACCAGATTGTTATTGTTCACAATTATTTTTCCTTTGACATCTTCTGTCAATGAATAGACATTTCCTGCTTGTTTCAGGGGTGCAGTTGATGGACTTACGCTTCCATCAGCGCCGATTATAATAATGCCGTTAAATTCTGCTTTAGCAACATTGACTTCTGTAATAGATACAGCTAACGAAACGAGAATCAGCAATAGAATGATGGCTGCCATTCTATCTCCCACCAAAGGCACCAACAACACCCTTTCTGCCTGAACAGAAAAGATTTTTTGTCAAGAAAACTTGACTAAAGACTAGTCAAGAAATTTTGACTAAACTATATTGTACGTGTTTTGTACGTGGCTATTTTGTTGTTCCAGAGTTGGAACAGTTTGTTCCTTGAATAGAACTAAATACGAATTTTTCGTCTAAAAACAGCAATAAACGCGCAACAATTGTTAGTTTGAGGGTGAAGAGTATGGAAAATGGGTTTAAACAGACTTTAGGTTCCTACAGGTTCTGGATTTTTGGTGCTGCACTAGCATATTTCCTCTATTCCGTATATTTTGCCATCTACGGGTTATCTTTCAGTGTTGGATTAATCTATGACGAGTATGTATACAATTTGGTGTCGCAGGACCCTTGGTGGTGGGCTGTCCTATACTACGGAAGCGAAGGGGTCTTCGGCTTTGTATCTGGTCTTTTCCGAGCCATCGCTGGATTCTTTGCCGTATATGCAGGTTTTCTGTTCTGGCGAAAAAAAGACCTCAGCTTGGACTCGGTCAGGTCAAAGGTTACTAAAGCCTTGTTTTTTGAGGCAAGTTACTTCATTTCGTTAAGTCTCACCGTGATTGCTTCTTTTTCGTATTTTCTTTCAGGTGACAAATTCTACTACTTTGATGGCACACCTGGCTTAATCTATGTCATGGTTGCCGGAGTACCCCTGCTTGCGATGATCCTTTTTGTTGCTCCAACTTTGCTGAATTTAAGGAAAAAAATTCTTCAAAAGGCTGAAAAAGAGGAAATCATCAAATGGACTTGCTTGACGGGTGTTGCCTATCTTTTCATAGTTTTCTGGTTTAACTATTCCATGTCATGGGTGGGGGTGTTAGTTCCATATGCGCGGGTTCATCAGCAGTTTGGTTTATCGTTTTTGCTTTCGCCAACAAACCTGGCTACTTTCCTGTTAACGGTTGTTGGGCTTCTTTTCTTGGCATTCTGCGGATTAAGGGTCACTTTGCCTGCTATTCACAAAAAGCCGACTCAGCTGAATCGTAAACATGTTGGATGGCTGGCAGTTGCCTTGGGCAGCTATTTCTGGGTTAACACGTTGCTCTATTACGTTACTGGCGGCTACGAAGCTAACCCCAGCGTCTGGTACGAAGTCATTGGTCCCCGCCACAACCCATACTTCTGGTGCCTATCCCTTTTCTTTCTAGGTTTAGCAGTAATTCTACAATTCAACAAATCAAAAAAATAATCTGAGGACAAACTGTAACCCTCTCTTTTCTTCTACTTGATTTCTTTCCTCTTGCCTAAAATCTCTCCACTCTTCTCACAAAAACTCATGCATACACTTTTGTTGGTCAATTTTTCTTGACTAACTGCTGTTTCAGGTTGGTCAAGATTTCTTGACAAAAATCCTTTTACCGCCAAAAAATTGCATAGATATTGAACAGGAAGAGAACTGCTGTGCAAATAAAAAGAACAAAGTTCGTTTTCTGTGTAATATTATGTATTTCAGTTTCCATGCTAACACCAATAGATGTTGTCCTAGCAAACCAATGGGAGCAGCTTTTTCCTGAACCACTACCAATTAACCACGCTTACATAAGAAAAAACGGTAAAATAGAGCCACCAACATTGCCCATAGAACGCTACGGCAACACATATTCTTTGAGGGAAGACATTGCTAACTACTCCATTACAATAGAAAAGAGTGGAATCATAGTCGAAGGAAATGGCTACATGCTTTCTTTGCCAGCCTATGGTGAGACAAGCGAATACGGGGTGGTAAGAGGCGCTCCTGGATTAATAACAATCAAAAATGCGAGCAACGTAACAGTGAGGAATTTTGTATTCCAAAAGTGTTCCACAGGAATTTCAGTCTATGACTCATCAGAAATCGACATCCTTCAAAACACTATAGTAAGCACCTGTGGAATTTATCTGTCAAATAGCCACAATTGCAACATCGAAAGAAACAGTATTAATTGCACATCTTCAAGCATACTTTTTAGTTTTGTCAGCTCTCTCGATATCAGATTCAACACGCTAACCTACGTAGGCAGTCCACATATGGGTTACGGCATTTCCGAATATTTTTACAACTCTACTATCGTTGGAAATGTTTTTTCGAACTTTTTTATTGCCATATATCATGTTTGTAAATTTAACCAAATCGTTTGGAATTCTTTTGAAAACAATGAGAGGGCTATAATCCTAATGTACGGGAACAATGAAATACACCATAACAACTTCATTAACAATGGTGACAATTTTAGTTTTGATAGCGGCTATAACAGTCTTGATGACGGAACAGAAGGAAACTACTGGAGCAACTACAACGGAACAGACACAGATGGAGACGGAATAGGAGATACCCCATACGTAATTTCTTCGTTCATGATAACGAATGAGGACACTAACAGAGATAATTATCCACTCATGACACTCGTAGACATTAACACAATCCCAGAGTTTCCCTCAGAACTGATTTTAGGGTTCATCTTAGTGGGTAGTCTTGCGATTGTTTTGTTCAAGAAGAAGGTGTGGAAAGAGTTTTCATGAAGAGACTAGTTGCTGCTTTAGGCATTACCCTTGTTATATTAGGGGTTGTTAGTAGCTTTTTGTTCCATCAGAACTGTAATTTGGTGAGGATTACAGGTTTTGAAATAACTGGTGCTATGATGTCTCCAGATGGGCGAGGTTACTACTCTAGTGCTGAAGTAACTCTTCAAAACTTTGGGATAAATGATGTGGAAGGACTCGTTCTATGGGTGAACTATACTGCCCCCATAGAGATTGGACCTGATAATGTAGACTATTACATGAAGAGGGTGCAGCTTGGATTTGTTCACGCAGGAGAAACAAGAAATGTTACAGTTGGCGTAGTTTGGTGGGCAAGTTATGGTAAACAGTTTGTTGCTTCCCTTATGCTAGATGACATAGTTCTGGACGAATTTGTTTATTCTACCAGTGGATGACACCATTATTTTCCAGTTGTCCAAACTTTCCTGTAATAGCCGTGAATTTCCTCAAACTCCAGTTCGCCTATCTTGTTTCTTGATGAAGCGACCTGCCAAGGCTCTATAACTAACACATGATTTTCCGCTTACAATCAATGTCTCACATATCCATTTTTGCTAGCAGAAACGTGAAGCTGTGTTTTATATTCCCCAGCTTTGTATAGCCGTCTGGTGTGCGGATTTGTCTTTCTTGTTTTTTTCCTGTTTTTCTTTTTTCTCGGCTGTGCCCTTGAACCTGTTTATTTTGACTGTCGTTGTTCCTTCGATGGAAACCCAGTGAGTGCTGTTGAAGTTGCGGTGGTAAACAAATTTGTTCACTACGCGATGCAGGTCCTGAATAGACAGCTTTTCTGAATTCACAGCGAGCTTGTTTCCAGCTTGGTTAACAGTAACTTTGAGTTTTGACTGAAGAAAGCTG
>CAZJLG010000121.1:3307-4987 GCA_964546665.1 uncultured Candidatus Bathyarchaeia archaeon | reverse complement strand
TGTTTCAAAGGAAGTTAGAGCATTTATTTCTTTTCTTTAAGATGAACCTTTCCATTCAAATCCTGACTGCCGCGGCAGCTGAAACCGCCACAAAAATTAGCAAACGGCAGAACTGTTGGTGCTCGGAACGTCTTTTTCACATCTTTTCACGGGTTTCCTAAAATAATAATCTCTTCCTTAGGTGATGTACATGTCTTTGGGAGGGCACAATCAGGATTTGAACCAAAAGAAAGTGGCGGTAATAGTTCTTCTAGCTCTTGTTTTGTCAATGACTTTCATAGTTTTCAACCCAACATTGGCTCAGACAAATAATAGCCAGAAACAGAAGGCTGAAACACTTCTCGCCATCCTCAGCAACGACAACACAACCCTAGCTGAGGCATTCAGCAACCTTGACGCCAAAAACATTACAGTGCCAGAAACCGCTGAAACAGCCTACACTGAGGGCATAGAACACACAGAGGAAGCTTTCAGGCTAATGAGCGAAGAGAAATTCGGCGAAGCAAGCACCGAAGCTGTTGAAGCGATGAAGAAATTTGAGGAGACCTTAAGAATACTAGAGTCTGCCTCGCCGGTGGAGCCGACAGAAACAGAAGTAACCGCTGAAGACGTCATCAGCTTGAAGGCTAACATAACCCGGACCAGCGAATATGCGGAAAGGTTAGAGAACCTGACTGCGCGAGCAAAAACAAAAGGATACAACACAACGGCAATCGAGCAGAAGCTTTCAGAGATTAAACAACATCTGAGAAACGCTACACAGGAACTGCATGCCCTTAATCTGGGTGGAGCCACAGAAGAACTCTTGAATGCCAAAACCTTGCTTGAAGAATTGCAGGCGCCCTTTGACAGATTAACCGATCTTGTGAAGACATCAAACATTGAGACGTATCTGGAAGCAGCGGAAGGAAGAGTCTCCGAAACCAAAGAAAACATAACCCAGTCCACAACATTGACGGCTGCAGCTAAAGACGATGCAATCGCCGCCCTAAACAATTCTGAAGCAAGCCTAGCAAACGCCAGAGCCTCCATACAAAACAACAACGTTGACGCAGCAATCAAAGACCTTGAAGAAGCAAAAGAATGGGAAGAAGAATCAAAACGCGCCATAACAGCGGTAACCGCGACTCCAAACTCGGTTTCAGCTACAGACCAAAGCATTACAAACGCGGAAGTCGCAGCTGCTAAGTGATGGGTGCTCTAGCCTGAATTTCAGGTACATAAAAGTTTTAGGCATATAATTCACACCTTTTGCACGAGAAGTGAAAGCCCATTGAATCAAAAAGGGGCATCCGCCATTCTATTATTCACTTTGCTTATTGTGTTGGCTCTAATCTGTCCCCCGTCCTTCTCAGAGGAGACAACGCCGGAAACCCTGTTTTTAACAGTTTATCCTGACGGCTTCGTATCCGTAGAGTACACTGTTCTGGTTGACCCAACATTTCCCGCCCAGAACATCATAGTGTTTGGTCAGGTTCTGGAAGACCTTCTGGTCTCAGATAAGGACGGCTTGCCTCTAGACTACTCCATAGGCGACAACTACACTGTCAGCGTTTACAGCCTTGGCACAGACGAAATCAAATTCACATACCTCACTCAGGATCTTACCTCAAAAGAGGGGCGATACTGGACGTTGACAGTAGATGCGCCAGTAAGCACTCAGATACTTTTGCCTGTAGA
>CAZJLG010000121.1:0-3207 GCA_964546665.1 uncultured Candidatus Bathyarchaeia archaeon | reverse complement strand
ACTGGACGTTGACAGTAGATGCGCCAGTAAGCACTCAGATACTTTTGCCTGTAGAGACCACTATCATCAGCTTGAATCAGGTGCCAGAGATGATAAAAACCAGCGAGAACAGGGTGGAGCTTCTTATGAACTCTAGCCTAATCGAGGTAACCTACGTTATAGGTGTTGTTGGCACCGAAGAGCATGCACAAGTAGTACTGAGCGAAGCTGAAGCAGCCATCATGGCAATCAAACCTTTGGGCATCAACATCACCGAAGCCGAGGCTAAGCTTCAGGAGGCAGAGACCGCTTTTGGTCTCGGAAACTATGTGGAGGCTGAAACTTTTGGGTACGACGCGAAGAATTTGGCGATTCAGATTAACCAAACAGCAACCCAAGCCCAGTCCAAAATTGGTGAGGCGGAGGCTGCAGTAGCCAATGCCCAGAGTAACGGAAGAACTGTGGGGTTAACTGAGGCTCAAAGTCTTCTGGAGGATGCCAAAAACTCATATAACAACGGAAACTATTCAGAAGCGATAAACTTGGCAACGCAGGCGATAATCAGGGCTGAAGAAGCTGACGTTTTGCTGGCTGAAGGAACTGATTCTCTGCCTGTTTACGGAATTGTCGCAGCCCTCGTCGTTGTAGTCATCATTGTTTTTGTGTTCTTTTTTGTCAGGTCCAGAAGGAAAACTGTGGTTCGCGAGGTTGAAGAGAAAACGCGGCGAATAGATGTTGAGCGAATATTTTTGGTGCACAAGGATTTGATGCCCGAAGAAAAGCAGGCGGTCCAGTTTCTGGCAGAAAACAATGGCGAAGCCTTTGAGTCTGACCTGTATGAGTATGTTAAACTTCCGAGGACAACTACTTGGAGATTGGTTAGGCGGCTGGACAGAATGGGCATCATAAAACGGACCAAGTTCAGAAGACAGAATCTGATACGTATAAAAAACAAGTACACAATAAAAGACTAATCTCTCTGTGTTCTGAAATTGCTTTTTCATGCGTTTCCATGGATTTCCTAAAGTTGCCCCCTGCCAATAGTTGCAGGTTGGTGCGAAAAATGAGGAAAAAAATGGCAATCTCTATGGCTGTGGTGGCGTTGTTGCTCATCGGAATAATGTCAACGTCAGTGTTAGCATCAAAATCAACCGCAGTGGCAACCAGTGAATCTTTGGCAAAGAAAACAGCTGTCTCAAACCAGTTACGGGCAAATGCAGTTTCAGTTGCGCCTACAGACTTTATAAAAGCTGCTTCTCCAGCTCCTGTAGTTGCTGACGAAGATGAAGTGCCAGATGTAGATGTTAGTGCTGGTGACAAACTGGAAGAAGATATCGCCTTTGATGACTTGGAAGCAATGGAACTTGATGACCTGAAAGCTATGGTGCCTGAAACTTATGAAGAAACTGATGCCCAAATAAGCCTCAGAGTCAGATTTCTGCTGTATACTCACGACGGCAAGCATATCATGTGGGGCTATGTTGGAAACGGCTACTTCGTGGGACAAGACAACATGGGCAAGCGCTGCTGGGGAATATACGGCAACGGCATATTTGCAGGATTCTACGACGGCGAATTCTTCTGGGGCAAATACCGATGCGGCAACTGGAAAGCTATCGGTCTCTTTGACGAAAACTACTCCCACGGAAAATACATGCTGTTCCCAACAACAACTGCAACTCGCCCATAAACCCTAATCACCACACATCATCCCCTTTTTTTGTTGGTCCGGCAGCTTTGGAGCTTAAATATCACCTCACAACAGAATAGGTGGGGGATTGGAGGTTATCCGATGAGTGTTGAGCTTCCAGAAGCCAAAATTCTTGCTGAACAAATGAGCCATCAGCTCATAGGCAAACAGGTGAAATCTTTTCTGGTTAAAGACTGTGAACGGCTGCAGCGAATAGGCATGATGGACAAGGACTTGAAGTCCTTCAATCAGCTTGTCAACGCAAAAATCGAAACTGTAGCCTCTAGGGGCAACGTTATCCGCGTAAAATTCGATAACGGAGCCAACCTGATTCTTGGTCCCGAGTATGGCGGCGAAATCTTCTACAGCAAAGATGCAGCAAACGTTCCACGGTTTCATCTGCGGGTTGATTTCAGCGACGGCACAGTGTTGACTGTCAGGTTAACTAGCATGGGCGTCATCCAGGTGCTGAAGGACAACGAGCTGGAGCGCTCCTATGTGTACAGGCGAGACTTTGACTCCACAAAGTTTTCACCCGCCGATGAAGACTTTACTCTTGAGCAGTTTTCGAAACGGATGACAGACCAGAACAAGATGTTGAAGTCAGTGCTGGTTGGTAAAGACGCCATCCTTGTCGGCGTAAGCAATAGCACCTTTCAGGACATTCTGTACCGCGCTAAAATTCATCCAAAGAGGCGAGCCTCAGAACTTGACAAGAAAGAAATGTGGAGACTGTACGATGCAATCAAACTTGTGCTCAACGAGAGAATCCGACTTGAAGGAAAAGACAACTTCCGCGACCTGTATGGAAAGCAGGGCGGCTACAGTCCAGCCATGGGACCAAACATGAAAAAGCAGACATGCCCCGAATGCGGAACACCCGTACAGCAGTTGAGTTTGGGCGGAGGACAAGTGTACCTGTGCCCCAACTGCCAAAAATAATAACGTCTCCAATTCTGAACACCTGTTCAAATTTACGGCTTCTACGCCCACAAAATTGAATGTTTTGCGTTAAAAACGCTGTTTTGTTGAAAAAACTTATAAGACCAATCCGCCAATTGGGCAATAGGTTGCCGTATACCGCAAAAATTGGAGATGAAACAAAATGAATTTAAGAAGACCAAACGCAGACGAGTCAACTGGAACATTCAATCGATCCAAGAGCGTTGTTCCCATGTCCGGAATCTGCTCACGATGCGTCGATGGATGTAAAGGCGGTTGCGAAATTTGGTTATCATCATTCAGAGGACGCGAAGTACTCTACCCTGGGCCCTTCGGAGGAATAACTGCAGGAGCAGACAAAAACTATCCCGTAGACTATTCGCACCTGAACATTCAAGGTTATGCACGTGGAGCAAAGGGACTCCCTGAAGGCGTGGAAGGAAACCCAGACACTGCCCTTTTCCCTAATGTAAACACCGAAACCGAGTATGGATGGACAAAAAAGGTCAAACTTAGAGTGCCCATATTCACTGGCGCCTTAGGTTCCACAGAGATTGCTCGGAAGAACTGGGAACACTTTGCGATAGGCGCTGCCA
>CAZJLG010000120.1:0-4996 GCA_964546665.1 uncultured Candidatus Bathyarchaeia archaeon | reverse complement strand
GCGAATACAAGTATGTTTGTGGCGGATGCAGAGCAAGAGCCTATTCATACCACGATGACTATCTTATGTCTGACCCCGGATGCATCAAGCAGGTCTCGGAGGGCGACTAGCAAATGAAAACAGTGAAGATTGGCGTCTTCAGAACGGATAACAGTTTAGAGTCTGCCATGAAAGAGGCGCTGAAAGCTGCAGAATGGACCCGGCATGTTCGGGGCAAGGTTTTCATTAAGCCGAATCTGTGTTCTAAAAATTATATTCCGGGGGCTGTCACAAGTCCTCAAGTTCTTTTTCATCTGGTAAGCCTTCTCAGGGACAGGGCTGAAGAGGTTGTTGTCGGTGAATCCAACGGCTACAACTACTGCTGCAACGATGCCTTGGCGATGACTGGAGTAAAGAAGGTGGTTGAGAAGGCTGGCGGAACTACAATTAACCTCTCCGAAGACGAAACCGTGAATGTTCAAGACCCTGAAGCTTTTTGTTTAAAGAATTTTCCGTTGCCCCGGACTCTTGTTGAAGCCGACTCCGTTGTTGACGTTCCAGTTATGAAGACTCACGAGTTCACAAACTACAGCGGCGCCATAAAGAACCTCTTCGGATGCATACCGGACGACAGACGCATCTTCCTTCATCCCCAATTCAGCATGGTTATGCATGATCTGCTGGTTCTGCTGAAACCAAAACTTGTTGTGGTAGATGCCACCTTTAGTATGGAAGGAAATGGACCTAACAGGGGAATCATTGTACCAATGAATCTTATTTTGGCTGGCAGTGACCCTGTTGCCGTGGACAAGCTGTGCTGCGAAATCATGGAAATAGACTGGCATGACATCAGCTACCTGAACTTCATCGACAAGCATCAACGGGAAGCAACAGAGACTCAGGTTATCGGTGTAGACATTGAGAATGTGAAGCGCAAGTTTCTGCTTCCCTACACGGATTTGGCTGTTAGGGCTCAGCGTTGGGTCTACAAGAACTATTTTCTTACCCGTCTCTGCTTCGGCACACCCTTCCTGAATATGCTGCAGGGCTGCATGAACGCCTACAGAAAAGTCGATACAGAAATCAAGGGAAAAGAGTGGGTAGACAAGCACTGGGACAACTCGTTGCCCCGCTAAGACTTCTCCAAAAGCATATGGTACAAATCAATTACTTGACCTGTAATTATGTGCCATGAAAGTTTCTCTTCTATCAGTTCTCTTCCGCGTGTGCCCATTTTTTCGGCGAGTTTCGGGTTCTGTAGCAGAGTCAGGACTTTCTGTGTGAGTTGTGTTGAGTCTCCGGGGTCTATCACAAAGCCATTTTCGTTGTCTACCAGAAACTCGGGTATTCCTCCCACCTTGGTGGAGATGACTGGCAGGGCAGTGGCTTGGGCTTCCAGTATGGCGAAGGGAAAGTTTTCGTAGATGGCGGGCAGCACAAATATGTCCGAGGCTGAGTAGAGGCTTGGAAGCTGTTCGTCCGGAACGTACCCCAGAAACTTTACATGGTCTTCTATGTTCAGTTCTTTTGCCAAGCTTCGGAGGCTCTCTTCCTTCTGTTTGAATCCTGTTCCTGATATGGCAAACTTCACGTCGCTAAACTCTTCTAGAACCGGAGGAATAGAACGTAGGAGGATTTCTAAGCCCTTTCTGTGGTAGAGTCGCCCCACAAAAAGAACCACCTTCTTGTCCTCTTCCAGACCGAATTCTCTCCGCAGCTCCATCCTGTCTGGTCTTGGCTTGAACTTGTCAATGTCTACCCCATTGTAGATGACGTGAATCTTTTCCTCTTCGATGCCATACAGGTCAGTTAACTCGTCAACAGTATACTTGCTCACCGCAATCAGAGCGTCCGACCGTTTCATCAGCTGGGTTTCATAGCGTCTAAGCACGCGATTGAAGCGGAGCATCATTTTTTCGTTGGGGTTCAGTTCTGTGGGGTTAGACTGCCGTGTTACTATGGCTTCTCCTTTCCATGTTGAGTGGACTGCGCAGACCAGCGCCTTCGATGCGTTGTTGGGGATGGCGAAGCTTGGAACCAGTGGGAGGTTCGCGTGGATGATGTCTAAGCCGATTTGGTTGTTTAGTTCTTCTATTTTTTTGGAGGCTGAGTGGGCGAAGCTCCAGTATCTTGTGAGGGCGTTTCCTGTGCCCTTTATGTAGTGCACTTTGATGCCGTGGAATGTGTCTTCTGCGTCTTCGCTGTGTCTAGCCACCACGTGAACGTTGTGTCCAAGTTTTTGTAGGCTGTGTGACAGGTAATAGACGTAGGCTCCTGTTCCGCCTGAAATCGGGAAATACTCTGGGGTTACGAAGCACACATTCAACGTTTCTAGTCCTCTCCCACAGTTAATGCTGTTTGAATTAAAGATGTTGCTCCTCCCAACGTCCATGCGATGGCTCTGGTAAAGTAGATTACGATGAGGTACATGGCTGAAAAGTCATCGAAAGCTATGGAGATTCTGACTGCTGAGATGATGTAATGCAGTATTGTTACTGTTACTAGGGCAAGAAAAATCAGTGACGGAACAGGATTGAAGCCCATTGCTACGCTGATGAGTAGCAGGACTGCGGCGACGGCATAGAGTATGGGTTGGGCGTTCATCCACCAGTCCGTTATCTTGTCGCCCCTTGCAAGTTTCGGATGCTTAAAGTATAGTTTCCATGTGTTTTGACCATACTTGTATTGCTGCTTGAAGAACGCCTTTAGTGTGGGGCGATGAAAGTGGTAGCATATTGCTTCGGCGTCGAAGGCGATTCTGTATCCTGCTTGTGTTAGTCTTGCTCCTATGTCCGTGTCGTATTGGGTGGGAAGTGCCTCGTCGAAGCCGCCAATTTCCGTGACTATCTTCTTCTTGAGGAGCAGGTTCATGGTCGCCACTCTCTCAACCGTGTCTGGAAGTCGCCTGTACCTGGAAATCAGCTCGTAGCCTATGACTCTTGGAACCAGCTTGTCCTTGTTCCATGTGTCCACGGTTCCGCTTGCACCCGCCACCTTCGGGTCGTCTAAAAGTTTGACAAGCTTCCTGAGCCACTGCTTTTCAACCTTCGCGTCAGAGTCAACCAGCCCTATTATCGGGTTCTCTATGTTCTTCAAAACGAGGTTATAGGCGGCTGGAGGGTTAAGCTGGCTGTAAACCACTTTAACTGGATGCGCTTTTGCAATCTGCATAGTATCGTCTGTTGAGCCCCCGTCAATCACTATGACTTCAAGCAGCTGTTTAGGGTAGTCCAGTTCCAGAATAGAGCGGAGGCACGCATCGATTGTTGACCCGCTGTTAAGAGTGGGAACTATGATGCTGACTCCCGGAAGCGAATCGTCCTTTTTGGCTGCTTGGCTTTTCAATCGGCTGCCCCTTGAACGGTCTTTCGTATCAACCTTGAATATTAACGTAATCAGAGCTATGATAAATAAGATATTACTATGGCGTAAAGTATCCTCATTCCATCTTTTATGGGGTCAAGTTTGGAGCGTCCTACAGTTCTCTGGTCAAAACTTATTGGAGCTTCCGCGACTCTTGCGCCCATCTTCAACGCCTTAACAAGCATCTCAGACTCCACCTCGTAGCCGTGGGAACCCAGCTTCATCCTCTTTATCAACGAAGACCTGATTGCCCTGAAGCCAGACTGGGAATCAGAAGTTCTTGCGCCCGTAAGATACCAAATCAAGTCATTGAAGAGCCCGTTGCCTACCCTGTTTATTTTAGGAATCTTGGTTTTGTTGTCTTCCGAATAACAGAACCTGGACCCTATCACAAAATCGGCTCTGTCCTCTCGGATGTATCGGAGAAGCTGCGGAATCTCCTCCGGCATATGGGAACCATCCGCATCCAAAGTAACAACCAGCTCTCCTCTGGCTTTCATGAAGCCGTACCTGAGGGCAAAGCCTTTCCCCTGATGTGTCTTCCTTAAAACAGTGGCTTCCAGTTTCTGTGCAATATCTGCAGACCTGTCTGCTGAGCCGTCGTCGACAACCAGAATTTCGTATGATGTTTCCAGTTTTTCTAGTGCCTTTTTTGTTCGCGTTACTACGTTGCCTACGGTTGCTTCTTCGTTGAATACTGGAATGACGACAGAGACGGAAACTGTTTCGCGTTCCCTGTCTTCTTTATCCTTTGGCATCGCTCAGAGATGGTTACTTCATGAATTAAATAGTTTGCCAACCTTTTCAGAATCGTTGATTGATGGTTTAACTTTTATTACATGGAGTTGATGTAGTTCTCAATATTGCCTAAGACTATCCAGAACAGTCGTTGATGGAGAAGATGAGCCACATTGAAACAAACTTTGCCTGAAATCGAACAGAACATCGAGTCAAGAAAAGAAACGGACAGAATAATGTGGTTCTCAATGTGGGCTGTCCTCTCCGTAGCCAGCTTCGGAATAGCATGGTTTCCAATGATGTACTACATGATAAAAAGAAGAAACACGCACTTCGCAAGACAACAAAAACTTGAAGCCCTCATACTGAGCAAACTGAAAAAACCAAGTCCAGAAAAGCAGCCACAAACAACGCGTCCCAGAAACGCGGCGGCATGGACCATTTCAACGCTTCTGATTTTTCCTGCCTTCTACGTTTTCTATGCTCTGAAGAACGACCTGAGTAAGCATGAGGCGCATGAGCATGATTTTCTGGTTGAAGTAATAGAGCTGGCAAAAGTTTCGGGTGTACCTCTGAACGTTCACCCCTTCGTTACTTCCCCAAGTTTCTCTTTGAAGAAGTATCTGGCTCTCAGCATCGTAACCTGTGGCTTAGCAGCCGCCTATTGGCTATACAGAATCTTCAACGACTACAACAGCCACTTCAAGATGCAATGGCAAAACGAGGACGCGCTGCTAAGTTTTCTTAAGGAAATCGACAAAAAATCCAGTTAACGGCTCCGTTTTGGCTGTTAATTTTTATATCTGTCTAACCATTACGATTTTCTGAAAGCCCAACAAGGAAGCCCTCGCATGGTAGACCTTTCTAAACTTGTTAAGGAATCCCTCCGGAATCTGAGTCCCTACTTTCACGGCGG
>CAZJLG010000119.1:0-4997 GCA_964546665.1 uncultured Candidatus Bathyarchaeia archaeon | reverse complement strand
TGGTTCTCAAAGACTTCCTTTACCCCGATGAAACAATAGTATTCCAGAGCGGCAAAATTGCAAGCCTTGACGACGTTTTTTTCTTCTACATAACCGATCAGCGAATACTGCTCCATAGACGACGCGGAGTTCTGGTCAAGAAGGACAGAATCATCGCAGAGAGAATCGAGGACATCAGAACAATGCACTACGGCGAAAAGGGAATACTTCGAAGGAGAGGCGTCTTACGAATTGAAACGTACAGCAAAAAGATGGAACCGATAGTAGGAAAAGTGGCAGACATAAAAGCCATTTGGCAAGAAATGCAGAAGTATATCAGAAAAGAGCCGCCGACAAGATAAGCGACCACGCGCTTCTTAAGCTACATCAAAAACATTCGGATTGAGCTTACTCGTTTCTGAAGCCAAGAAACAGACCAACAATAAGACTGGCAATGAAGGGTATATGCGCAAAGAGAGGAGTGAGCATGTCTAATGCCGGATTGATGGCATTAAGTATGCCTGATGTTGCTTCGGATAGCCCGCTGTAGTCTACGTTAATTACATTTGCGTAAGCCAGAACTATTAGAGAAAAAATAACCACTCCGAGAATCAAAGCGACTTTGAGGACTTTTCTTAGGGAATAGCCTAGCAAGAATCCGCCGATTCCTCCTAACGCTATCTGAAAAACTATGGGTGCTAGCGACTCGTTAAGGGTGAGGGTCAGCATTCCGTTTTCTTTACGTTCTACTCAGCTAATAAAATTAACCGAAGCCGCAGCCATCAACCATTAAAAAAATATTTATAAAACAACCAGCACAGTTGATGCCATGAAGAAAAAGCGTTTGCTCAGCAACGAAAACGCACAACTAATGGTCAAGGACATAGCAGTTTTCGAAGACCCTGAGAGACTTAAATCCGTCTTGAACAAGCTCAGCTGGAAGATTCTCCAGCTCCTCAGCGAACAGGAAATGTATCCCATGGAGGTCGCCAGAAAACTGAAGCTGCACGAACAGAAAGTCTATTACCACATCAGAAAGCTGACAAAAGCTGGCGCCATAAAGGTCGTCAGGGAGGAAGAAAAGAAGGGGGCTGTGGCAAAATACTACAAAGCCGCATTTCCAGCCATGGGAATAGAACTTCCCTTCGGCTACCAAAAGATAAACGGGTTCGCAGCCACAAGCATAGACGAGAAAATGAAGAGGTTCCTAAGCCCCATCATAAAAGACAGCAGTTTTGACGGAAAAATCGTTGTGGGAAGCCCTGACCCCCATGGACCCTTCAAAGCTAAAGCCAGAGACGGACACTACGCCGCATACCTAACCCTTTTTCTGGGTCAATTCGTTGACTTGCCTGAGGACTTTCCGATAAAGCTGGATGTTGACGTGAAGGCAGAGAAGGAGGAAAGCAACAACCTGATTCTGATGGGGGGGCCTGGAACCAACCTTATCACCCAAGAGTTCAACGAGTTTTTGCCCATACGCTTCAACATGATGCCCTCTGAGCACGGCTTTCTTTTAGGAGGGCTGGTTTCAGAAAAAACCCAGAAAGTCTACACCGCCGACAACATGGGGCTAATAGCCAAAATAGACAACCCATGGAACAAAAACAAGAAAGTAATCGTTCTCGCGGGCAACAAGGCGGTTGGAACCAAAGCCTGCGTCTTGGCTATCACAAAATTCTGGAAGAAAGCGTTGAAGAATTTTGGTGACGAAAAGTTTGCTGTTGTGATTCAGGGATTCGATCTTGACGGCGACGGAAAGGTTGACGCCATAGAAGTTCTGGAATAGGTTTCTGAAGGTGGAGGGAAATAAGTTTTGTTAAGAAGGGACGCGGTAACTGTTGTGTTTTATGCACGTGGACACGAGAATGTGCAGTCAACTCACAAAACAACATTTGAGGTCACCAAAGAGGCGACGCTTACGAAGCAGGGAGACTGCATAATAGCTGTGGAATCAACAAAAGCCGCAAGAGACCTGCCACCTGAATTCAAGGAAGCTGCAAGAAAAGAGGGAGCACGAATAACAGTAACGATTGAGGCAGGCGAACTGAAGGAGACGGTCAAGGCGGAGGGAAGCCCACAGTTGCAGTTTATGCACCCCACAGATTTGGTGGTAAGAAAGAGCGGTTACGTTTGCGATCGAACCTTGGCAATAAAAGCGAACAGGGCAGCCAGCGACTTGTCAAGAGAATTTGTTAAAAAACTGAAGGACCCAAATCAAGAAATCAAAGTCACGTTAACTGTAGAAAATTACTGAATTTCAGCGTCCACAACCACCTGCCACGTGTAAGGGGCAACCTCCCGCACAGGTTTCGCCAACAGGATTTTCCTTACTTTTCGACCCTTACGATTCACTGCTTCGCTTAATCGAACCTTTGCTGCTTCCAGCGAGTCTGGCACTTTCGTGAAACAATAAAAATGTATAATGCCTCCGTTGGCTTTGAGTGCCTGGCATGCGGCATCTACAAACTCGTACGCAGTTTCGGGCAGGTTCATAATCACACGGTCAGCCTTTCCAAACAATTGTTCTTTGACTACTTGTCGGGCGTCGCCCAGAACTGGAATAACCTGTTTTTCTGCACGGTTCACTGCAATGTTTCTTTTCAGCAGAGCTACTGCGTCTGGGTTCACGTCAACTGCGTAGACACGCACATTTTGGTGCTTTTTTGCGATGGGAATTGCGAAGGGGCCAACTCCGGCGAAGAGGTCAACAACTGTTTCTCCATCTTTCACCTGTGAGGCAACTCTGCTGTGTTCGCTGGAAAGTCTTGGAGAGAAGTAGGCTTTTGCAACGTCAACATGGTACACGCAGCCATATTCCTGGTAGATGGTGGCGGTTTTGTCGGCTCCCGCTATGACCTCAAAGTCTCTTATGCGGTAAACTCCTTCAACAGCACCTGACTTGGCTAAAACAGTCTTCGTCTGCTTGTGTGCCTTCAGCAGCGCTTCACCGATTATGATTTTGTAGTCTTTAAGCTCTGGCGGAATTTCGACTATGGCAATGTCTCCCACAAAATCGATTGCCCGAGGAACCTTTACTAGAAGATTTGGGGGAAGTTTATCGGAGAGCAGGTCAAGGTGAGTGAAATGGCGCTTCTTCTGCTCAGCAAAATCATGTACTGACAGCTCATATTCATGCAGTTCCTTCTTGAATTTCTTCAGGGCAACAGATGAGGGCGCACTGATTAAAGGAATACACAGACAGTCTTCGACTTGCTGAACAGCCAATTTGGGATTAAAGAGGTTGAGCTCCCTGACTAGGCGGATAGCTTGTTCTCCCAAAGTTTTTGGGACCTTTAAGCAGGTAGCTTGAGGCACTGTTGCTCCCAAAAAATAATGAGCGGGGAGTGCATTTAAGTTCGTAGATTACGGAAACAGGTTGACCTACTTTTTGTTGCTTTCGAGTAGATGGATAGCCAGCGCCAACTCTGAAGCTGATGCCCCGCCCATAGCTAGAACTGCAAAAATGTGACTGAAAGAAACGAGGAAAACGACAGCATAAGCGGCTAATGGAACAGTCAAGGTTGTGACGCCGATGACCAGCTTCTGTAGGTCATGGAATAATGCAGCGATTTTTCCTTTGGTTACAGAACGCAGGAACAGTTGAATCTCAAAGACGCTTGCCGAAGCTATCGCCAATACTGCAAAGAAGGGAATAAACAGCATGAAAGGCGAAGACAGCGGCTTCACTAACGCCATCACAAGCAGAACAAGAGGCACCGGCACAAAAGTTAACGTGGAAATCAGCGTCTTGGAAGTTATTATCCAGTTAACATTCATGGGCAACGTTTTGGTGTACTCTAGCCCTGTTCCCTCTGCACTCAGCAAGGCAAGAGGCATAAGCAAAACAAAAACTCCGCCCATAAACGTCGAAACAAGCAGCATGGAAGCCCGCAGCACCTCAAAGTTTGCAATCATAAACGACACAATAACAGTCTCCAAGACAGGAAGAGCAAAAAAGAAGGCAGTTGCAGGATTCCTAGAGGAAACCTTCAGGTCCTTCAGGACATAACCAACCAACGGCTTACGTGTTTTGATTGAGAAATCTGTTGCTGTCACTGCCGAGGTTTTTACGTCGGTTCCATGGGATATACGCTTCACCGTTGTCAGTATCCATTTTCCTGCAAACCCAGCAACTACCACATACCCCACCATCGAGACAGCAGCGATTAACGGTGTGGAGCCTACCGAAAGGGGCTGGCTTATGCTAGTGACTGTTATGCCAGCTGAGAAGGGATAGAGAAAACTGAGAAGCATTGTTGAAAGCTGGTTGGAGCTGAGAAGCGTCAGTTCTAGAGAGGGCACGATGTACCATGGTAAACTGATCAGGAGGCTTACGCCCATAAGCAGTGACCCCCACATCAGAATGAACAGCAGACGCAAAACAGTGCTGCCCCTGGAACGTCCTCCACGAGACAGATTCTTCGTGAACACTCTTGAGAACCAAAGAGCCACCGCAACAGCAAGAACCGCATTCACTACAGAAGCCAAGAGCATAGCCAGAACCGCAAAAGGAGACAACGTATAGTAAGCCACCATCAAAACTTGACTAATTATTGCCCCTACAACCATGTAGTCCACGGACCTGACAAAAGAGAAAAGGGTAATCAGGGAGAAGTCATGCTGTTCCAGAGGCAAAGTGGACAGCAGGGCTGAGGATTCGGCGCTGACAAAGGATGAAAGCGTCTGGATTGCATACAATGCCGTGAAGCCGAAGGTGACGGCTAAACTCAATGCGATGGCGCTTGTCAAGCCAAGGAGTGGAGAGCCAAAAAGCTGTGCCGTGAAGGGAATAATCGCAGCCAAGACATTAAATATTGCCACCAGCGTCTTGTCGAACTTTGCTATCCGCAAAGCCTTCGTTGTTAGCTCATAATCGTTCTGTGCATCTCCGCCTAGGCGTCCTCTGCCGAAGCCGCCCCACCACATGCGTCCTCTTTCCTCAGCTATTGAACGGAAAACAACCTCCTTGTAGGGCAGGCGGCTCAGATGCCAAGCTTCAAGCAGCTTCATTCTTG
>CAZJLG010000118.1:0-5010 GCA_964546665.1 uncultured Candidatus Bathyarchaeia archaeon | reverse complement strand
CCTTGTTTGCCAACCAGCAGGCATGTTTAAGACCTTTCTCGCTGTTTTCAGACCCATCAATAGGAACAAGAATTTTGTCAATCATGAACATCACATTCTAACATTAATCCAAATCTTACTGCAAAATAAGAATTTCTATCATGAATAGCTTTTAGACAAGTCAAAGACCAATTAGTTCTATTATAAACACAAATTCGCTGGGACTAGTTCCCAAACGGGGTCAAATCAAACTGGATAATCCGTCAAAAACACACCAGCTATAAGTTTTGTAAGTAATCCATAAAATTTCAGACATTGGTTAATCTTAAATATCATGTAAGCCATTTAGGGCTTACAGAGAGGAAGCAGAAGATGAGCTTAAGCGTCGGCTACCTCACACCAAAACAACTTCTTATCTGGGACTGCAGACGTAGAGGGCTCCAACAAGCGAGTATCGCAAAAGAACTCCAAGTAAGCCGACAAACAATACACAAAGCCCTGAACATCGCTAACCTAAAAATCTTAGAATCACTCGAAGAGACTGCGCGAATAAACAAAATCAAAGTCCAAAAAGTAAACCCCCTGAGAGGCTTCCTACTAGGATACAGCTCCCACTTCAAAACTAAAACCTTAATCACCTTCTCCACAAAAAATGGCATCCAAATCTGGTACAAACATGAAGGCGACTGCAAGAACTGCGAGCAGCTAAAAGAATGCAAGGAAACACTAATCGCCGAAGCCCATGAACGTGACATAAGCTTGCCAGAAGACTGCTTACCCTCCGATTATGCGGAGAAACTTTTTGCAGCAATTACGGGTGGTAAAAAATGAGCACCAAAGATAGTTTTTGGGATTGGTGTAGAATACCTCCAGAAATACCTAAAAATAGGCACAAAAAATTGCTTGCAGGCAGCTTGATTTGTTCTGTACTGGGCGTCAGTATGCTTGTAAGTTCAATAGCATTCTATGGTGGGCTAATGGGTGGGCAAACCAGTACCCTCGCCTTGTCAAGCACTATTCTGTCTGTGGCTAGTTTAGCAGAAGGACCATATTATATACAGAACGTAACGTATCAACTGATAGCGGAAGCCAACGCTTCAACCGTACCAAATTATGATCTGCAGATGAAGATTATTCAAGAAAACAAATCGCGTGTCCTGAGTTTTGGGGGAGGTGACGGCTATGGCAATGACACTTTTGCCAGTGTGAATAGAACTGTAATTAACATGGGAGAACAGAATTTGACTGTAACATCCATCGAAATTTATCGGGGTGACCATCTTTTCGCGTTAATAGAAGGACCCCTTATTGTAAAAGCACATACTGTAGGAATTATAAACTTCCAAGTCTACAATCTAACGGAGCTATCAAAAATCCACGAGCAATTGATAACACAAAGCTACCAAGAAGGTGGAAACGACGAAATGATATTCGGTGGGCGAGTTATGTACCGTATCGCAATGAAAAGCGAAGAAGGCGTCACTAATACTTTTGAACCATTTATTATCCCAACGGCTGAGTTTTTACCTGGGTCTTCCTGAATTGGTGTGCACTTTTTGTGGTAACCAGAAAGTAAGCCTTTCATGGCTTACATTTATATAAATGTTCTGCATATTGATGTTTGGATACTCACAATAAAGGAAAGGGGAGAGCCTTTGAGCACAAACTCATTAATAGTTAACACCGACAACGTCTCAAAATATTTTGGAAAAATTCTTGCCCTAAACGAACTAAACCTGCATGTGCCAAAAGGAATAACAGGCTTTGTAGGCAGAAACGGGGCAGGCAAAACCACAGCCATCGGAATCCTGCTAGGCCTCATCAAACCCACAAGGGGCAAAGCCACCGTTTTTGGCTTAGACTCATGGAACGACAGCTTCAACATCAGATGCAGGTTAGGCGTCATGCATGAAATCAACGCGTATCCTAGCAACTTCAATGGCAAACATTACCTTGAGCATGTCGCTCGGATTTATGGCGTATCACAGGCCGAGGAGAGAATCAAAGCTCAACTCAAGGATGTGGATTTATGGGATGCACGCGAAAAACCTATCAAAACGTACTCCGCAGGCATGATTCGTCGTTTAGGTTTAGCCCAAGCACTGATCAGTTATCCTGAACTTGTTATCCTTGATGAACCCACAGCCAACATTGACCCTATTGGTCGCGCAACATTGCTGGGCATAATAAAAAGAATGAATGAGGAACAGGGTACCGACTTTCTGATATCGACTCACATTTTGAGCGATTTAGAGAAGGTATGCAGTTGGCTTTCGATAATTGACGCAGGCAAAATAGTTGAAGAGGGTCCCATAGATGAGTTGGCAGCGAAGTATTCGGCAAACACATACAAAATTGTGGTTTCCGATCCCCAGCTTTTGGTTGAGAACCTTAAAACCGCTGAGTTCATAGAAAAAGTCTGGATAGAAAAAGATACTATATATTGCCAAGTAAACGATGCAGATCGTTTTTACACTGAAGTCCCCAAAATTGCTGGAAACCTCAAACTGCAACTAAAAACCTTCCAACTCATCCTAGGTACGATAGATGAAATCTACGCAAAGACTGTAGGAGGCAACTAAATTGGCTCAGCACAAGTTTTTGGGTTTAATGCGTTGGGAACTGGAAGAAAACTTGAGCCTGCCCCTGCTGGCTTTTCTTGTTGCATCAGCAATTATCGCTACCATGATTAATTATCACTTTGAACCACCTTATCGGGAATATACTCGCCTGTATTATAGTTCGGGCACGGTTTTTCTTATTTCAGGTCTAGCTACAGGCGCGTTCTTCGCCCGTAGTTTCGCAGGCAGTATCAGTAGAGGCACAACTAAGATTATGCTGTCATACCCAATTAAGAGGTCGCAGCTTTTCCTCTCTAAATTCACCGCCCTATTCTTGGTGATTTCCGCCATTTACCTTCCAGTGTTCTGCGTGCATGTTTACGTGGATGGTTTAGCTGCTTTTGGACCTATGATTCTTCTGGCGCTGTTCGGATTACTTTTGCAGCTAATGCTGACTAGTTCTGTTGCTGTAGTGATATCGGTGGTGACAAAAAGTGAGGTTGTGTCAATTTTAGCCACTGTTTTGCTACTGTTAGGTCTTGACAGTATTTTTGGAATGTGGGACATTCTGTCAGCCCAAGGTAGGTTATTCCATCTTTTTCAGTATTTTGGCAACGAACTCTATGGCGGGTTGCCATTTTTAGGGAGAGATGCCGTCACAGTAAATGCAACACTGCTGGCTGTTCTCGTGCCGATAGTGGTTTTTGTGGTCTTAATTGCGGGGTCTTTTGTGTACTTCACCCGTTTTATGGAGGTTGACTAAAAATGAAACGTTTAACCAAAGCGGGTATACTCCTTATAGTGATTGGTCTCTCTTTTCTAGTGAGCACCCTCTATAGAAGCACCTCTGAGTCAGGAAATTTCAGTACTGGTTCAGCGATGACTGGTTTAGCACCAAAGGCTTGGAATGTAGAATGGAATACCAGCCTTCCCTACACGCCGAAATTCCTCAAGTACTTCTTAATTCCACGCGAATATAGAATGGAAGTAAAAACTAACACTATAATCGACGTGTATGTATTGGACTCAGAAGGTGCACGCCTGTGGCTTGCTGAAGGCAAGCTTGAACCGATTGTTTCCTTTGAGGGTGTAAGGCAGCAGGTCGTAACTTTCAATATCTATAACAGAGATGACTACTCATTTCTCGTTTACAATCCTTCAGCAGATAATGCTCAGTACACGTTATCCGTATCTGGATACGGTGTTGAAACAGACCTGTTGTACTTATCGCTGGTAATTACAGTATTTGGGGCAGTAGTCACTCTTGTGTCGTTTATACCTAGAGGAAGTGGACGCAGAAAACAGAGTTTAGCTACGAAGAAGGCTGTTCTGCCTGCTGCGGTATTGGTGATTCTAATACTGTCCTTGTCTACTGCTTCTTGTGTTGCCCAGTTTCAGGCATCAAGTATGCTTGCCCCAAGCTGGATGAAAGAAGGCACATATGTAAGCTACGATTTTACGCCGCACTTTATAGGACATCATGACGGAGTTTTAGAAACGTCCCAGTCTCAAACAGTTTTTTTTCTGAATGGTCCCCCAATTACCTATCGAAACGTTACTTCAGTAATTTTCCGATGGGAATGCACAGACCTAAAAGAAGACATTGCCACACTAGATGTTTCATATTCTATTACATCTGATTTGGCGAGCGACAATTTCTACACTTCAACTTTAGTGGATGTCGATATTGCCAACCGTAGCGTTTACTTTCAAGATGGCACTTTGATTGGAACTACAAATTTTTGGCTACCGTCCAGTCCTGCAGAAGGGCAAGAAGTTACGCTTTGGGATGTGCCGCCTGATAAGGTAACAGCAATGGTAAGAACAAAAGCACCTAACGGCGAAGACCTATTTAGTGGTCAAACGCTTCCAGAACCTCAACGCATTTTTGGTCTCCAGAACATAACGGGCACGATGAACGGGGAAGAAGTCAACGACGGAACATTCTGGGGGGGCGGCATATACGACTACGATACGGGTCTTTATGTTGGCGCCCAAATACAGCGGGACTCATTGTTTACTGCGTTAGGCATAAACAACCAGGATATTCCTATTTATGTGACCACAAATATTGGCATGGGTCCAGAGAAGACTGTAATTAATTGGGGTTATGTGCTGGGTTTAGCTGCTTTTGTTGGCTCAATCGTTGTAATAGCTGCTTTCTTGTTGATTAAAAGAAGACACCGAAGAAGATGACATGATTCAGGTTCTAGAGTTCAAGCTCTATTTAGATAGGCAAGGTCCTCGCCAGTCTTTGATGGGCCATCTTTTCGTTCGTGAAAAACTTCCGGATGTGTGAACTTTTCCGCTGAAAGTGTGCTGTGCTGCTGAATTTCAGAAAAAAGCATTTTTTCAACAATGTACTGCTATTAGGGTCCTAATATGCGGAAAGTTTGTGTGAAGTAATAGAAGGGATTATGTTGTTTCTAGGGCAGAAAATCCGGTGAGCAGAATTTTGTTTGAGCAGCTG
>CAZJLG010000117.1:1280-5010 GCA_964546665.1 uncultured Candidatus Bathyarchaeia archaeon | reverse complement strand
ATGCTGTGTCCGAAGAATGTTCGTGGCATCTTGTTTTTGCCTACGAATTTTCCTATCCTTGGACCAATCACAAAGGCTCCAGTTAGTGCCAGCATTCCTCCGACAAGGTGAACAACACCGGAACCAGCGTAGTCTATGAATCCAATTTCAGCTAACCAGCCTCCACCCCAGACCCAGTGTTCAACTATTGGATAGATGAAACCTGATATGCCTGTAGCTGCTAGTATCCAGCCCCAGAATCTGTCACGTTCTGCCATGCCTCCGGGAACAATACCGACGACTGTGATAGCGAACATTGCCATTTTGAACCATGTTGCAAGGTCACCCATTCCAGAGGGGCTTGCAGCTATTCCGTAAGCTCCTGTTTCAGACAGCAATGGCGGCAATGGGTTAGCGATAGTTGGAACGAATTGTGGTAACCCGAATACGGGAGCCGATACATAGTAGGCCAATGGGAAGCCAATCAGGAAGTACACGACAAATGCCAGTGTCCATCCTACGTTGATTTGAAGTATCGTGTGGGTGACGTTCTTTTTACGGACCATTCCGGCATAGAATAGGGCAAAACCCGCCGTTGCCATGATGAAAATGGCTACGGGCGCCCATCCTACGAAAAAGTTCTGCTGGAACGCTGCCCATGCTTCAGTTGCTTGATCTAAAGTCATATTAAATCACCTTATTACTTATTTCCGAACCAAACAGGCTTCAGCGAGAAGGGTATCTCTTCGACGGATAACCCACCTGCTTTGATGTTCAGTTTAAGTACTTGAGGCTTCAGGGGAACACTACGCGACTTTCGTAGAAGGAAAACGCGTGTCCAGACGACGTCGTGCTTCCGGTAGTCAAGATATATCAAGTGGTCCACAAGGTATTCGGTTATGCCAGGAGATGCGGGAATGCCTTCAGCGCTGAATAGTGTTGTTGCTCCTCTGCCTTTGGTTTCCATTAGTAGTTTCATGAAGACTTGACGGAATTCTTGAGAGTCAGATAACCGCCTTGCCAGTGAAGACAGCGAATCGATTACGATTCTGCTGGCTTCTGGTTGTGCTCTCAGACCTTTTTCAACTATGTCCATGGCTTCTACTTTGTCAACCAGACAGTATTCGCTGGCGTAGCTTGCAGTGATGGACAAGTTGACGACCTTGATCATTCCATTTCTGATTAGGCCAGGGAAGTCGGACCAGAGTTCTCCTCCAGTTCGCATTACTGTTTCAGGGGTTTCTTCGGTTGTGATGTACAAACATTTTTCGCCAGATTTTGCGCCTCGGTAAAGGAATTGCAAACAGCAGATTGTTTTTCCGGTGCCGGGTTCACCTCGCACCAGTATTGCATCGCCTTTTGGAATGCCGGGAATAAATTTTTCCAGTCCATCCAATCCGATGTCGATCCATTCGATGTTTGACGTTTTCTGCATTGCCATACTGAATCACCTCTTATTCAATTAATCAGCTGATTATTGATCATTTGTATATAAACCTTTTCTTTTTACTGAATATTTGTTGATAAACACATAAAACTCTGAATGAACATTCAAAACGATATCAAAAAGCCATAACAGAACACAAAAATTTTCAATTGATTAATCCACACACAAAAATATTGCCAAAAAACAAACCAAGAAAAAGCCTGTCAAACACATAAACGCCATGCAAACAAAATATACACATTTATGCGCACACAAAAACAACAAAAAACGGGCGGGCAACAGACCAAAAATTCAAAAAGAAACAGCATCTTCGAGCCACTTTGTAGGCCTAACCACTACAGCCCCAGATCATATTCAGCGTAAACAACTAAAAGGAGAACATAAAGGTCGGCTTTATCTTCAAATCCAATTTTGGAGCACAACAAAATTATCCAGAACCAAAAACCAACGGGTCCTATAGATACATGTACAAACGGCGATTAAGTTTTAACAACAACATCAATTTTAGAAAAAAGGGTAAACCTCACATTTGATGTGAGGCGCAGCAATTCTTTGCTTAGATTTTGCTTTGGAACCACACAGGATTTAGGGCGAATGGGGTTTCTTCTACTGACAGTCCGCCTGCTTCGATGTTCAGTTTAAGTATCTGAGGCTTCAGGGGAACGCTACGCGACTTTCGTAAAATGAAGACGCGTGTCCACAGTGTATCCTGTTTTCGGTAGTCAAGGTATATCAAGTGGTCCACAAGGTATTCGGTAATATCGGGAGTCAGGGGGATGCCTTCGGCGGTGAGTAGCACGGTTGCTCCTTTGCGTTTGGTTTCCAGCAGCAGCCTCATAAAGACTTCTCGAAATTCTTCGAAGTTGGACAGTCGTTTTTCCAGCGAAGACAACGAGTCAATCACAATTCTGGTTGCTTTGGGTTGTGCAGCAAATCCCGTTTCAGCAATACCCATTGCCTCCGCCTTGTCAAGTATGCCATATTCGCTAGCATATTGTGCACTTATGGACATGTTGATGACTTTGATTGTTCCGTCTCTGATCAGATCTGGGAAGTCGGACCAGAGTTCTCCTCCAGTTCGCATTACGGATTCAGGGGTTTCTTCGGTTGTGATATACAAACATTTTTCGCCAGATTTTGCGCCTCGGTAAAGGAATTGCAAACAGACAATGGTTTTTCCGGTGCCGGGTTCACCTCGCACCAGTATTGCATCGCCTTTTGGTAGTCCGGGAATGAACTCTGTCAGTCCCTTCACTCCGATGTCGATCCATTCGATGGTTGTTGTTTTTGGAATTGTCACACTGACCACCTCTCATTCAATTAAATTGATGAATATTGATTATTTGTATATAAATGTTTTTATTTTTCTGAACATATGTTTATCCATAACGTCCATCCTGAACAATTGTTCATTAAATTATTAAAACCACTCTTTAATCGATAAAAACTTGTCCAAACAGACCAATTAAACCAGAACAAGCATTAAAAATTAAACAGGAAAAATTCAGCACAATTACCAAACAGCACACACAACCAAATAAACACATTCGCTGCAAACACAAAACAAGCTGAAAAGACACAACATATTAGGACCCTAATAATAGAAGATTGTTGAAAAAATGGTTTTTTCTGTTTTTCCACACAAGAAACCATGCATTCCTCATTCCTGAGCATATTAGACTCCTAATAGAAGTACATTGTTAAAAACAATATTTTTTCTGGAAAACATGAGAGAAAAGTTACTTTTCTGGGCGACAGCCATGGCATGCATCTTGTAAATTTTACAACACTTTTTGTTTTGAAAGTATAGTGAGAACCTTACAAATAGGGAATACGCACCCAGCGAGCCGAAGTCTTTATACTCCGTTGTTTATGATGAAGAAATGGGGTTACCGTATTAGGGGTATGTCAATAATGCATCAGAAGTTCTCGGAGACTAATTCAACATTTTCAGCGGGCAGTGGAAAATTTAGGGTAAACATGTCAATATCCAGAGTTAATGGAGGGATTGTGGCAGTAGTCGGCGGAGGTGAACGCTCTCATATTGGAGCTGCTGCAATTGCAGTGCCATATACAAACGTTAAGAACCAGCTGCTAGACAGTTCATCGTCTGTGATTACGTTGCCAGAGCACAAAGATGATGTGCTTGCAAGGTCTATATCAGAGAAATTGGCTAAGAGTTTGAATCAAATTGTTGTCGCTGTGGCGGGGGTCCACGTAGACAACGCCAGTAAGAGCGATATTGAATTACTTGTATCAAATTGTATAGAGTGCACCGAAAAAGCTATTTGTCACCTGAAAAAA
>CAZJLG010000117.1:0-1180 GCA_964546665.1 uncultured Candidatus Bathyarchaeia archaeon | reverse complement strand
AGAAGGGCAAGTGGTACCTTAACATCTACACCTACTTGCATGCTCGAAAGCAGAAAATCAGCTGGAAGCCCTTCAGCAAAAACCATTGCCGAGGCAAAACTGAATATCGCCAGAACTCCGCTATAGGCTACTGCACTCAAATGCACGATCATATTTCTTACAGCAGCAATTTGTCCAGCATTCAGCATCATGCCCACTAAGCCACTGCCGAAAAACAAGGTTAACATTGTTTTGTAGCTGCGCTTGCTTCCGTTTATGAGGTCTTTGACTGGATTCGAATTTGGTACATTACATTTGGAATTGTGAATCTTGAAAAGATAGGAGCTGAGTGCGATCAACAGTATATAGAAACCTGGATTGTTCAAAAGATTTAGTTTAACAGGAGTGAAACCCCATAAATTGATAGTGAACTCCGCTCTTGCTATTATGCTTGCAATTGGTTCCAGTTTCCAGAGAACAATGACCAGTATTCCGATTATGATTGGAGCGAAGGGACGAATAATGCCCCCAACACTGACGTCAGTGAGGCTTTCCCTTTCCAAGCCTTTAATTCTGCTGTATAAAAACAGATAGAGAAAAATAAACACTGAAGAACCAATTAACGTTAATAGATAAAGACTGGGGATAATTTGAGTGAAAATTATTCTGCCTGTTATAGCGCCTAACAAGGCTAAAAGTAATAATGCAAAATTATGTTCTGCTTTAAGATCAATTTCTAGTATATGAGCGAATCCAAATGTTGACACAAAAATCAGCGGAATTGTAAGCAAGCCTATGTAAGGTACAAGTTCAGCTATTGGTACGTGAGAACTTGTTTCGGCAATTGTGCCTGCTATCCATAAACTCACGAAAGGTATGCTAGAGCTGAGGAACACTAGATATCCTGTGGCGGCTCTCCAGCTTTTATACCCCAATTCTTTGATGCCTTGAATTGTAACTGGATACGTTGCATAACCATTGAATGCTCCAATCAGTCCACCGACAACACCACTTAATGTTAGTGCCTTGCCCCATTTGTGCGTGAAAAGACTGTCTAGAACTTTAACCAAGCGTTCAAGCAATCCCGTGCTATTATACATTTGCCCAAATATGAAACCTGTCCAGATCACCGCGAAAGCATTCCACAGTGATACATCCGCCCAGATAGATGCCCTCATAATCTCAGCTTCTGGGTATGCAA
>CAZJLG010000116.1:0-5012 GCA_964546665.1 uncultured Candidatus Bathyarchaeia archaeon | reverse complement strand
ATCTTGTAGAAATCGTAGCCTGCTTCCTTGAAGATTTCCATGAAAGGCTTTCCATAGCCTTTAGACGCCGAAGCCGGAGCCTTCTCCAAAAGCCCTTTCAGCTCCTCGTCATCGGAACTTATCGTATAGTATGCAGTGCCAGCGTAAATCACTGCATCGTTGGTTCTTCCCATCGCCTGAGCCAGCTTCGGATGCACAGGAGCTACAGGCGCGTACCCACAGGCATTAGTGACCAGTTTCGGGTCTAGACCCAGCTCTGTCAACTTGTGCAAGCCTGTCTCCACAATCCTTCCTGAAATCTGAACCGAACCAGCAACACAGGAGGTGGGCACCAGAACCAGAAACAGATTTTCGGGCGCAACTCCACAGCCGTCACATATCTTCATGATAGCCTCTTTTGGAGGCTCCTTGGAAGTTTCGAGAACGAGCACAGCCGTATCCGAAGAGTCCTCGTAGCATATTTTTTCGTATAGTTCTTTAGGCTTCAAAGATAGGGCACGAGCTGGACCCGAACCCATCGCAGAGTATTTGTCGGCTTTGATTTGCCAACCAGCAAACTGGGAACCCAAAGTCGAAATTGCAGGGAAATCCGTGTAAACAAAGACTGAGGGAAGCTCAAGGTCACCGTATCTCTTGAAGCTGATTTCGGCTTTGCCTAATCCTCCAAGACAGATTTCCGTTATGACCTGACCCGCAGCAAAGCCTCCCCGTGCATCGATTCCGGCGTCAATCACAGTTGCGCCTGAAGTCGTCTTTCTGACAAGGACTCCGAACACGTCAGCGTGGTCAATAAGCGTTTTAACAAGATTGTATGCTCTCCGATTAACACTAAGTGTTGGTTTCAGCATTTCATTTTCCTCCGCCTTTTTGGTCAACAGTGTGACCAACCAAAAGTGAAGCATTCAGCTTTTGGCGTGTGCTCACTTCGAAAAAGTTACTTCTTGCAGTAACCTATTAACGTTACTGGTATTCCAAAGCATAACCTTGCCGACGTCAAAAAACAGCTGCCACACAGATTTTAGACGTAAAATCGTTCACTTCGTTCTTCCTTCTGTTTCTTTGAGACCTTTTTCGGAGCCTTCAATCCCTTCTCGGCGCCTAAGCTGGTCATCTTCAGGTCGTACTCCACAAAGGAACGAGTGAATTCAGACAATTTCTTGGTCATACTCTCCAAGTCTTCTTGCGAAAAAATGGTCATTATGTCCGGATTGCTTACCCACTGGCTCCAGCCAATCAAGCTTCTCTGTAGCACGCTCAAAACAAAACGCAGAGACCTCACCAGCTCCAAACGGTCCTTATCTTTAGTGTCTTCAAGGCACTTCAACTGTTCAATAATCCTCTCAGAAACTCGAATCCACCCCTCACTCAAAACTTGTCCCTACCTGCAACAGTTCAATAGAAGCTCTTATGATATAAAACTTGAGAACAAACCTTTACCCTAATCTTGTCTGCTTCTCAGTTGAAAACAGGGTTGAGAGCCTGACACCGATTAAACGGATTTTCCTGTCAGGGCACAGATAATCTTGCATAAGGTCTCTGGCGCTCTTCTTTATGTCCTTCAGCCTGTCAGTGAAGAAGGGCAGGGTCTTGCCGTGGGTGTGAGTTTCAAAGTTTTCGTATCTTATCTTCACGGTGGTTGTTTTGAAGGTGAAGTTGGAAGCCACAAGTTCCTGATGCAAATCCTCCGAGATTTCATCCAAAGCGTCGAAAATGAGGGCAGGGTCGGATGTGTCCTCCTCGAAGGTTATTTCTCGACTCATAGACTTTCGCTCCCACCGCTCCTGAACTTCGCTGTTGTCGATTCCCTGCGCGGAAAGATACAGCTGAGTGCCCGCGACACCAAACTTTTCCGCCAAAATAGACGCATCATAGTTTGCCAGATCGCCGATGGTTCTGATTCCCATCATGTTAAGTCTGTTCTCAGTTTTTCTGCCAACCCACAGTAGCCTACGCACACTTAGAGGCGCCAGAAACGCTTTTGCCTCCTCTTCTCGGACAACGGTTAAGCCATCAGGTTTCTTGAAGTCGCTGCCGATCTTAGCCACAAGCTTGTTTGGTCCAACGCCTATAGAGCAGGTCAGCCTCTCCTTTGCGTAGATTTCTTTTTTGATTTTCTGCGCCAGCTTCTCTGCTTCCCCAAAATCTTTGACGCGGGAAGTTACATCTAGGAAGGCTTCATCTAAGCCCCAGCGCTCAAACTTGTCCGTATAACTCCGCAGGACATTCATGATTTGGGCAGAAACTTTCTGGTAGAGTTGGTAGTTGACGGGCAGGTAGACCGCGTCGGGGCATAGCCGCCATGCTCTTGCTATTGAAATGCCTGATTTGACGCCGTACTTTCTTGCTTCATAGTTGCTGGTGCTGACTACGCCTCTTCCGGTTCCTTCTTTTGGGTCGGCTCCCACAACAACTGGTTTGCCCCTGATTTCGGGGTGTTCTCTCTCTTCTACGGCGGCGAAAAAGTGGTCCATGTCAACGTGAAAGATTATTCTTTTCTTCCTTTTCGCCACATTCAAGGCTCCCCTTTTTTAGAAGATTGTCTGCAGAACATAATCGATGGCTTTGAGTTTCTCTAGAGCCTCCTTAGAGTCATCTACACTTAATTCGTGTTTTTCTTTGAGTTTTACCAGACCTGAAACAGTCTCATACACCGAATCGAAGGCAGCCTTAACTTGAAGGTCATTGTTCATGTTCTCGTCAAAGCCTGTTTTTATTTGGTTAACGAGCTGTTTTGCTTTTGCACTAGATTTTTGTTCGGCTCCGTCATCAGCACCGAGCTTCTTCACCATCTTCCGGAAACTTTTGAGTAAATCACAGACTTTGGTGTAGTCTTTGAAGGTGAAATTCAGTTTCTGTCTGTAATGACCGTAAATGAAGAAAAAGCGGATATGGTTCCATATGCACTCGGTTTTCAGCAGGTCATTCGGGTATTTGATATTGCCTTTACGTTTAGACATTTTTTCGCCTTCAAAAACTAGGTGAGCCGCATGGAGCCAGTAGTTAGCTACGGGCTTGCCTGTAATTGCTTCAATGGTGGCTATGATGTAGTCGTGGTGGCGGCGTGTGCTGTCGATTCCGCTGCACCATATGTCAGCTTCAAGCCCGAAAGTTTTCAGCAGCATAGCTTGGTCCTGAATGTTCCATGATGGTCTGCCTTTGCCTATTTTTGTGTCCCAGTAAACTTTGTCGCCTTTTTTGTAGCCATGCCACAGAATGAAGTCGCCTCTGTTCCATCGGTCACTGGGGTATGTGTCTCGGTGGAAGCGCCTCTTTTTCTTAGGCCATTTGCTCATGTCTAAGCCGTATAGTTTGCCGAATCCCTCAAACTTTAGCGGATCAAAATAGACGTTTCGTCGACCACGATAAGTGTGCCAGTAGGCGTAACCTTTCTCCAGCAGAAGCTCTATCAGATGAACGGCTTCGTCAACAACAAGCGAAGAACGCTGCAGATGATCAGGAATCTTGATTTTCAGCTTTCTTAGTTCACTAATGAAGGTTTTGATGTTGCCGTCGGTTAGTTGCTTCACGGTTATGTTTCGGTTCTCAGCTTCAGCTAAAGCTTTGTCTTCCACGTCAGTGATGTTGAGCAACCTTTCCACTTCGTACCCAAGGTATTCCAGATAACGTTGAAGAATGTCCTCAAAAACGAAGGTGCGATAATTTCCTATATGCGGCAGCTGATAAATAGATGGACCACACGTGACCAGCTTCACTTTTCCTTTTTCTAATGATCTGAAAACTTCGAGTTTCCGGGTTAACGTATTGTAGAGTTTAAGCAAAAACGTCACCTAGCTTCCGTAATATTGGGCTTAATTGTGTGTTATATTTTGTTTGGTTTTCACGGTTTGACTTAATGCTGACAGTTACAAAACACATAAATTTACACTCCACAACAATACCTCTCACAAAATTATGAGGTATGTAGCCTTGTCAAGCCGAAAAAATGTTATAATATTTTTGGACACAGACAAATATGCAAGCCCCTTTGACATGCTAGTCGCCATTGACCTTTACCCAGACGCGCAGATAATCAATTACAGCAACGTTGAAGTCAGCGACGCAAAACGTCTGATCCAAGATGCCATGTTTCCGCGAGGACCTGAAGGAGCAAAACACACAAAAGTGTTCATAGGCGGTCAGGACGTCGACAAAGCCCTTGAAATTTTAGAAGTCATAAAGAAGTCCATGTTTCCACCCTTCCAACTGTCTGTGATAGTAGACCCCAGAGGATCGAACACAACAGCGTCAGCTGCGGTAGCGAAAACCATGAAACTCTTTGAAGAAAAATTTGGAGACTTTAAAGGAAAGACTGCGGCGATTCTGGCAGGCACTGGACCCGTGGGCGTGGTCGCAGCCAGATTATATGCAAGCGAGGGAGGAAACGTTGTTCTTACTTCAAGGAAGCTGGACCGAGCACAGGCTGCCGCAAACAAAATCAACGAGGAACTGGGAACACAGCAGGTTTGTGGTGCTAAAGCAGGTACTCCGGAGGAGATAGGCGCAGCCATCAAAGATGCTGACATTGTTTTGGCGTGTGGCGCTGCAGGCATCGAACTTTTGCCCTTGAGTGCGCTTGAGAAGTATGGTAAGAAAGTTAAGGTGCTTGGAGACATCAACGCTGTTCCGCCATTGGGTATTGAAGGAATGAAAGCCACCCACAAAGGTAAAGAGTTTACTCCAGGCAAATTTGGTATAGGCGCCCTTGCGATTGGTCCACTTAAAATCCAGGTTGAAGGCGAGATGTTCAAGCAGGCCGTGGAGTCCCCAAGCGGGATAGTGTCCTACAAAGTCGCTTACGAGCTTGCAAAAAAGCTAGCTTAAAACCATAAATTCTCCGCGGAGACCTGTTTTTGTGGTTTCCGCCCAACCTTTTCTTTCAAAGTTTCTGTGACATATATTCTGAGTCAATATTTTTGGTTCATAGCATTTTTGTATATAGCATGGACAAGGTGACAAAGATGAACAATGAATCTTTCAAGCAAAATCCTGTTGATGTGGCTCGCGGTTATGTG
>CAZJLG010000115.1:0-5078 GCA_964546665.1 uncultured Candidatus Bathyarchaeia archaeon | reverse complement strand
AAAGCTTCGGCGACGTGTTGGGCATAACCTTCAGGAAGGGTAAAGAAATTGTGCGGACCGAGGACAGGCCGTACATAGAAGACTTGGATAGTCTGCCTTTTCCCGCTCATCACCTCTGGCCTCTTGACCGCCTCAAAAAATACGGGAGTGTGATGTTCCCCTTAATGACTAGTCGAGGTTGCGTATTCTGGTGCGAGTTCTGCTCGGCAGTCAGGATGTTTGGTCGAAAGTTTCGGATGAGAAGCGCCAAAAACGTTGTAGACGAGATCGAACACATTCACAACACTTACGGCGCTGACACTTTCACCTTCTACGATGACGCCTTCACTGTGGACCAGTCTAGGGTCGAAGAAATTTGCGAGGAACTTCATGCTCGAAAACTTAAGATAACATGGGATTGTGGAACACGGGTGGACATGGTCACAAAGGATTTGCTTCAGAAGATGAAAGACGCCGGATGCATTGCTGTGTGGTTCGGTGTTGAGGCGGGTTCACAGGAAGTTATTGATTCTATGGGAAAGGGCTTCACTGCAAATAGGACAAAGAAAGCATTTAAAATGGCAAAAGAGGTCGGATTGATGACCATTGCCAGTGTGGTTTTCGGGTTTCCAGGTGAAACACGCGAAAGTGCGATGGCAACCGTTAAGCTTGTTGAAGAAATAGACCCTGATGATATAGGTTACTATATTGCGACGCCTTATCCTGGAACTCCGATGGCTGATTATGTGAAGAAAATGGGCTGGATAAAGGTCACTGACTTCAACAAGTACGATACGGCGACGCCCATCTTTGAGCTACCCACAATGAGCATGCAAGAAGTGAGAAAATTCCGGGAAGAGGCTTTTCACAGGTTTTATCTTCGTCCCCGTTATGTTCTTCGTATGTTCGCCAAAGGTGGAACCTATGGTTTTTCGGCAACAAAAACCGCTCTTGCGCATCTGCTTAGAGCCACCAAATCTAAACTTAATCTTTCATGATTCTGTCTTGTTTGGTCTAATTTGCTACATTTTGTTAACTTCTAGGATAATTCTGGATTGGTTGGTGGCCTACAAGCGCCTTCTTTTGTGTTTTTGTGGTTTTTTCTGACATGCTTCTGATTTTTCTCTTTTCTTTGCTTGTAACAGGGTAAGGCTTAATTATTTAGAGTGCATGACTGTAGGTGTTCAAAAAATTGGGAATGAAAAAACATGAAAATTAGTGTAAACAAATCTAAAATATCTACTATTGCTTTTATTCTACTATTAGCTATCTCTGCCATAATCGTTGCTTTACCTTCAGTATCTGCACAACAGACGAAGACAACCTTCCCCTATCTTGGTGTTATTCCTAACCCTGTAGGTGTAAACCAGCCTGTACTGCTTCACGTCGGAATTACTGATCCGAGGTCGAATCAGGCCTTAGGCTGGGAAGGTATGACAATAACAGTAATTGATCCTGAAAACATCGAAACCACTATTGAAGTACCAAAAACTGACTCAACAGGTGGAACAGGAGTTCTCTGGTACCCAAACAAAGTTGGAACATACCAGTTGCAATCTCATTTCCCCGCACAGACAGTAATGGTCAGTCCTTTCTTCTTTGGGGCACCATACGAATTGACCTACCTAGCAAGCCAAAGTGAAATTGTAGACGTCGAAGTTTTGGCGGAAGCATTGCCATACTATCCAGGCCATTCGATGCCAAGCGAATACTGGACTCGTCCAATAGACGCACAGCTTAGAGAATGGTCAACAGTTGCAGGAAGCTGGCTTAACGTTCCTTCATGTCTATACGCTCCCTACAATGACGAAGCACCAGAAACTGCTCACATACTATGGACAACACCAATGACTACTGGAGGTCTTGTTGGAGGAGGCGGAAACGCCTATGGGCGCTCATTTGAAATTGGAGATGCTTATGAAGGCAAATTTACTGGATCAAGCGGCGGAAGCTTTGATTCACGAGCTATAATTGTTGCCGGAAATCTCTATTGGCAAGAGAGCACTCAGGAACTCCCAGTGGTTACTCACTGTGTAGACCTACGTACAGGAGAAGAGCGATGGGCTAAAGTTTTCCTAGACAACAGAACACTATCCTTTGGTCAACTATTCCAATGGGACGGATTCAACATGCACGGTACCTTCGCATACGTGGTCGTTGAGATCGGTGGCGGCGGCTTCTTCGGTGGAGGCCCAGCTGATTGGTATTTCTTTGATGCCTTCAGTGGCGATTGGGTATTTACATACGAGGATGTGCCTTCTGGTACCAACCTATATGGTCCTAGTGGCGAAATCATCAAATACAGTGTCAGCGGTGGCATGGTTACCAAATGGAACTCAACTCTAGTTGTAGAATTAGGTGAAGTTCCACCAGATTCAGGTAGCTGGGGTGCACGCGCCCACAATAATGTATTCAATGCATCACGCGGAATTGAATGGACTAAACCACTATCACGAACAGACCTACCTGGGTCACTATCAGCAAGCTTCGTTAATGACGTAGCGATCATGACAAGCGTAAGCACTACCGACGTCACTATCTGGGGCATCAGCCTGAAAGAAGGCGAAGAAGGAACAGTAGTATTCGATAGCAGCTATGCACCACCCGCTTATTGGGCCGAAGGCAACGTAACTGCCAGCGGTTTCGGTGGCGGTTGGATGCTATTCAGCGAAGAAGACAAAGTTGCCGTCCTGTGGATAAAAGAGACCCAGGAACATTATGGTTTCAGTCTGGAAACAGGTGAATATATCTGGGGTCCAACTGAACCACAATACTATTTGGACTCTTTGGACGACACACCTTCTGGCGCTAGAGCAGCAGCCTATGGTCTGCTATACAGTGCAAGTGTAAGCGGAGTAGTGTACGCCTATAACATTACTACTGGCGAACGTGTATGGGATTATCCAGTAACTGACCACTACAAGGAAATCTTGTGGGCCAATACTTGGTGGCAAAAACCGCTGTTCGTTACTGACGGAAAAGTATACTGTGGAACTCTTGAGCACTCGCCCATTGACCCCAGACCCCGAGGCGGACCAATGGTCTGTCTAAATGCAACGACCGGAGATGTGGTATGGCGAGCCGATGGTTTGTTCCGTCAAACCCGATGGGGAGGACGTGGAATCATCGGAGACAGCGTAATTGCAACTATGGACACATACGACCAGCGACTATATGCTATCGGTAAAGGACCAAGTACAACTACCGTTTCAGCACCTGAAACAACTCAAGCAGTTAATACACCTGTGTTGATTCAAGGTACTGTAATGGATGTATCTCCTGGCACAGAAGACATCAAATTGACAATGCGGTTCGCGAATGGTGTTCCCGTAATATCTGATGCAGACATGAGCGACTGGATGCTATATGTATACAAGCAATTCGAAATCCCCAGAAATGCAACTGGTGTTACAGTAGTATTGAACGCAGTTGATGAAAGTGGCACATGGCACGACGTAGACAGAGTAACCACTGACCTAAGTGGCTCCTTCAGCTATCGCTGGATTCCAGAGACCCCAGGTAAATACATTATTGTAGCTACCTTTGAAGGGTCTGGAGGCTATTATGGGTCATACGCAGAAACTGCCATATCAGTTGGTTCTGCACCGGCAGGTTATCAGGGTCCGTCAGCTTCTGAGATTGCAGCAGAGACTGTAAGCCAGATGCCAGCGTATCCAGCTGTTCCGACAGCTAACGAGGTTGCCCAGGCAACAGTTAGCCAGATGCCAGCATATCCGCAGGTTGCATCCGCATCAGAGATTGCATCAGAGACAGCAAACCAGATGCCAGCATACTCAACAATCGACCTCGTCGTCATAGTGCTAGTCGTCATCGCCATAATCATCGGACTCTACGGACTCATCAAAAAACAGAAATAAACCAACAATTTCCCTCTTTCTTTTTTTCTTTTTTTGTTGTTCTCTTGTTTTAAACAGTTTGTTTAGGTCACCAAAAAAATTTTGCACAGACTCTACTAAGTCTTAAATATAACTAATGTTAGAATGAGTTTACGTCAAAACAAAAATAAAAAAAGAGGTTAAAACAATGGAACATAGAAATAAAAAATATCAACTAGTAATGGCTTTTGTTCTTATATTAACTATGACAACAGCATTCATGGCAGCCTTTCCTGTAGGAGCGCAAGCACCAAATCTAACCGACGGCTCAACCACGGTACCAACCTTCTTGATGCTCAGTGTATCACCTAATCCTGTAGGTATAAGTCAAACCTTGTACATTAACACCTTCATGACTAAGCCTCCTCTAACTGGAGGAATGGGTACTACTGGTGTTATGTACCAAGGTATAACAGTGGAAATCATTAAACCTAATGGAGACACCGAGACGATTGCAATGCCGGCAACCGATGCCACAGGAGGAACATATGGATCGCTTATGCCTGACCAACTTGGTGATTGGACCTTCCAAGCTCACTATCCCGCACAGCACATCGAATATCAGGCATCCTCATTCTTTGGTCCCTCAATATTCTACAACTATACATATGCAGCAAGTGACAGCGAAATAGTAACAGTTAGTGTACAAACGAACCCTGCAGAATGGAACTATCACTCTCCTCCGCTACCTGAAGAATATTGGACTCGTCCAATCTATTCAACGAACTGGCAGTGGGGAGAGAAACTTGGAGGAAGCTGGTTCGGATTAGGCACACCTGCATTTGCAGTTACTGGTAGATATGATGGCAATGGCAACTTCAACCCATACACGCTAGCGCCAAACAGTGGTCACATAATGTGGTCAAAAGCAATTCATAACGGAGGTCAACCAGGTGGTCCCATCTACTCTGATCAGTCTGGAAACTTTAAAACCACGACGATAATTAACAACTATTTTGATCCAGTCATAGTCAACGGAATACTGTACTATGGCGTAACTCAGGGTCCATCCAACACCGTGGTTGGTTGGAACGCTGTGGACATGCGCACAGGCGACTTAGTGTGGACTAAAGAAACAACTGAAAGTCTTAGGATGGGTCAAACACTACGCTATAAATCAGTTCAGGAGTATGGATCTTGGTCATTCCTCATCGGTCAAGTCGGTGGAGGATTCTTCAGCAGTGCTAGCGAATGGACTATATA
>CAZJLG010000114.1:0-5100 GCA_964546665.1 uncultured Candidatus Bathyarchaeia archaeon | reverse complement strand
GGAGAGCGAAATTCCTGCTGAACAACTGGCTTCAACGTTAAAAACTCTTGCAGAAGTAAAGATGTTAGAAGAAGAGCCTTCCCGTTCAGTGATTGCCTGCCCAGACTGCACATCCGTAACATCTACGCTTATTCTAGAGTGCCCCGAATGCGAAAGCACTCAAATGAGCAAAGAAGAAGCTCTGGAACACTTCGACTGCGGCAACATAGACTTCAGATCCAAATATGACAAAGGCGAAGCCAGTCTTGTCTGTCCTAAATGCGGAAAAAAACTCAAAGTAATCGGCGTCGACTACCGAAAAATCGAAAACTGGTACAGATGCTCAAACAAACACGTGTTCGGTCAACCCAACTTCAAGTTTTCCTGCTCCAAATGTGGTGGACGGTATCCCTTAGAGGAAACAAGAATCGAACTGCTGCACAACTACACCTTAACAGACAGCGGAAAGCAGATGCTGAAACTTGGCGTAAAAGCCACCGAATTGACCAAAAAAACTCGAGATAAAAAAATCTAGCAAAAAAACCTGAAATTTTGGTTGTTCATGAATGGGCATCAAGAAACTTGTAATAACTGCTGTTGTGCTCGCATTAGAGCTCCTTTTGATAGCCTTTGTTATACCCGGATACATCGCTTGGATATGCCTGATTCTCGGCGCTGCTGCTGCATCATATTTTCTTTTTGCTGCTAGACAAGCCCGCAAAAGCAAAATCCAGAAACCTTCAAGGCACATCACCATACTCGCAGTTCTTTCTATGCTCATATTCCCAGTTATTGTCGGCTGGCTCACCCTATACCTTGGATATCTTTCGATTGCAACAGCGCTTCTGGCAACAGCCTTGACTGTCGAGTTCTTCTCAAACTATCTGGCACTTCCATTATGCGTTTACCATAGATATCTGGAGCTCAACATAAAACTGAGTCCAATTCATCGCTGGCCGCTTGTTACCATAGTGGTTCCAGCCCACAACGAAGAAAAAGGGATAGAACGATGCCTCGAAGCCATTCTGGAAATTGACTACCCAAAAAAAGAGGTTATCGTAGTTGATGATGGGTCATCAGACAGAACTTACCAGTTAGCCTCCGCATACCGAACAAAGGGCGTGAAGGTAATCCACAGAAATAAGGCTGGCGGAAAAGCTGGCGCCTTGAATACAGGCATCTTGATTGCTAACGGCGAAATCATAATCACCTGTGACGCCGACAGCATGATCGCTAGGGGCGCACTGAAGAAGATTATCAGCCGCTTTCAGGACCCGACGGTTAGTGCCGTGGCGGGGAACGTGAAGGTTCTGAACAGAACGAACTTGGTGACGAAGTGTCAGGCGCTTGAGTACATCGTCAACGAGAACATCTACAGAAGGGTTTTTGACATCTTTGGGGTTGTGCCTGTGGTTCCTGGTCCTTTGGCTTCCTTCCGGAAAAAAACTTTGAAGGAGATTGGTTTCTATGATCGCGACACGCTGACTGAGGATTTCGATATCACAGTTAAACTTTTGAAGACACAAAAAGTTGTGCAAGCTTTGAGTGACGCCAACGTCTACACCGAGGCTCCAGTTACATGGAAGGATTTCATTAAACAGAGAACAAGATGGAACAGGGGAACCTTCCAGACAATCATAAAACACCGAAACGTTTTCGGGAACCCACGGTTCGGTTACCTGCGGAACTTGACGTTCCAATACATAATCTTGTCCATGATTTTTGTTCCCTTCGTTTCAGTTGCATCTCTGATTGTCATACTTCTTGCGGTGCTAACAGGGTATGCGCTGCAGGTTCTGATGGTGATGGCTGTTTTCATGCTGATTCAAACTACGTATAGCTTCTTAGCCATAATGATGGATGACGAAGACCTGAAACTTGCAGTTTATTCTCCCTTGTTTGTGGTGGGCTTCAAGGAAGTGCGGAACTTCATCAAAATCAAAGCCCTCTTCGACATACTTTCAAGAAGAGAGATGAAGTGGGGTACGCTGCAGCGAATAGGAGCAACAGACACAAAGCCGACTGATTCTACTAGCACCTAATTGTTAGGGGATTGTTTTGTTTGGTCTAGCCGCTGGGTAGCTCTGGCTGGGCTGCGCTTGTATGGTGTTTGTTGCTGATTTTGGGGATAAGCCGAGTTTCCAGCAGGTAGATGAGGGTAAGGTAGATGAACATCCATGCTATGAAGAAGAATTCTCCGTAGAACTCGTGGAAGGTCTGGGCTAACGACGCTCCGCTGTTGACTCCGGCTAAAAGAATCGCCACAATTCTAAAGATGTTGACGATAAAGGTTCCAGCTGCTCCAGCGACAACATAAACTATCTTTCGTGTGCGGGATATACTGGTGCCTCTGAGGAAAAGCATAATCATGAACGAGTACAGGAAGAGGCTGTGGCTTCCTGCGCATGACCAAGACACAATGGCTTGATAGGTTTTTCCGCTTGCTCCAGTTACAGTGAGTCCCAATCCGTCAGTGCCTCCTGGGAATGTTTGAGTGCTGTAACCCAGAAGATTCAGTATTGAAGTAACTCCTGATGTTGTGATGGGAACAAGGGATTGTAGAACCGTGAAGGTTCCGTAGGGATAGAACGTGTCAATCATATAGAAGATGCCGACGCCTGCGATAAAGAAGGAGGATACGGCGAAGCTTTTGAGTCCCTGAACTCCATACAGAAGCCAAATTGATGCCACAAAAAATGCTGCAAAGAGAACGTATTCGAGGGAGAAGAGCCAAGAATGCGTCAAGTACCAAGTGTCGCCTCCTATGATGGGTACGCCAACAGCTCTTCCCAGCGCTTCTATTCCTGTGCGTAACCCGAAAGTTAGCCCAACCGCATATGAGGTCGGCAGAAGTAACGTTACTGCAGCTAACACTGTTTTTTTGGTCCAGAATTTTGGCTGTTCTTTTTTGAGTTTCTTCCATCCAAGGGCTGCCTCTAAGGCGAATAGCCAGAGAAAGAGTAGGTACGGCGCTCTGCCCTTCCACAGGTATTCGAAGGAGCCCCCATCTATGAGGTAAAGAATGATTAGGGGCACAATGAATGCTGCGAAAAGAAGGGCTATCTGCGAAAAGAAATGCCAATCGATTCTGGAAAGAAATGTCTCTAGTCTGGAAACGAGCTTCTGTGTCTGTTCTTTCAAAGTAACTGTCATGGTGTTTGCCTTACCGAACATGAGTAACTGTAGCCGTAGGTAGAGGATACCATACCCCATGGCAGTAAATTAAATTGTCTGTTTTCGATGCTAACAAGGTTTCACTCTTTCGGTTTTTTGGCAGAATCTTCCTGTTCCTCGAAATCTAGGGAGACCGAGTTTATGCAGAAACGTTGACCCGTGGGAGTTGGGCTGTCATCGAAAACGTGCCCAAGGTGTCCGCCACACTTTTTGCATGTCACCTCAATTCTGCGCATTCCAAAGCTGTTATCCACCTTTGTTTCAACGCTGTCTAGAGAAACTGCTTCCCAGAAACTAGGCCAGCCAGTGCCAGAATCAAACTTCGTGTCCGAACTAAAAAGTGGGTTTCCGCAAGCAGCACATGCATACATTCCCGTTTTCTTGTTTTTCAAAAGTTTCCCCGTGAATGCGGGTTCAGTTCCCTTTTCGCGGAGCACATGATATTGTTGTGGTGAAAGACTTTTTTTCCATTCCTCTTCTGTTTTTGTTTCTTTTTTGATGGCTTTTCACCTCCCTTAACTTCTCAGGGATTACCAAAATTGGATTGCTACAGAGTAAATGTTACAAAGCTTTTGTTCGTTGATGCTTTAAAACATTTCATTTCAAGCTTTTAGAGGATTACTGACAGAGACTTATTCAAAGAACCTTTAGGCTCTTAAACTCTCTAAATCATTTTTTCTTTTTTAGATAACAAAGTTTTTATGTGTTATTTTCTCTTATATATTTATTATTTCAAAACAAATAAGGAGATTTTGTGCATGACTTCAAAGATTTTAGTACTCGGAGGTAGGTTAAGTGGACTAACCGTCGCTTACAATCTCAGGAGATTACTGGGCGATACCGTCAGTATAAAATTGATAGACCGATACGAATCAACCTATTTTAGACCAAGCATACCCCACATCGCGATCGGCGTAAGAGAACCTGAAGACATTTCGGTGGATTTGGCTAAGGCGCTAACTCGGAAGGGAATAGATTTTGAGCAGGCAACCGTAACAAAAATACTCCCCAAAGAAAACAAGATTACACTTGAAAGAAAAAACGGCGAAACTGCGGAGGAGGCATACGATTATCTCGTAATTAGTTTAGGCGCACGTTTGGGAAAGGAAAGAATCAAGGGACACGAAAACGCCTTCAGCCTCTGTGAAGTCGCTGATGTCCTCAAACTTCGAGAGAAACTAGCTAACTTCAAGGGCGGAAATATAACCATCGGCTCAGGCCTATTTTACCAAGGTTCCACTCCTAAGCCGAAGATGCCTGCGAACTATTTCCCAAAAATGGATTCAGCCTGTGAGGGACCGATATTTGAAATGTCTTTGATGCTGCATGGGCTGCTCACAAAGAAAGGTGTGCTGAATAAAACCAAAATCACCGTATATTCGCCCGCAGAATACCTCTCAGACCTTTCAGTAGCCAACAGGAAAACCGTCAAAGGATTGTATGCACAACTTGGATACACCCTGGTTGAAAACTTTGTGGTGAAAGAGTACACCAAGAATTCTGTTATCTCCGACAAGGGCAAGTCCCTGAAATCTGATCTGTCACTCTATAAGCCGCCATACGAGGGAGTTCCAGTGCTGAAGCAAACCGCAGGTGACCTTGCTGACGACGGCGGATTCGTACCTACGGACATGAACATGGTAAGTTTGAAGTATGATAACATATACGCTGTGGGAGACGCTAACGCAGGAATTGTCCCAAAGCTCGGTTTTCTAGCTGTCAGGACGGGAACGGTAGCTGCTCAGCATTTGTCGAATAGGCTGGGCGCTAATGTTCCTGTAGACAAGTTTTATCCCACAATCGTGTGCATCGCAGACAACCCGTTTGAAGGATATGGCGTCGCAGTGACTGATGACACGCTGTATGGCGGTTCGGTCACAAAAGCGGTGCCCGCGCCAGTCAATCACTTGAAGAAAGACTTGTTAACAAAGTATTACATGTGGACAT
>CAZJLG010000113.1:0-5147 GCA_964546665.1 uncultured Candidatus Bathyarchaeia archaeon | reverse complement strand
CGACTCAACAACATCCAGTTTCCCAAAGGTTTGGTTCAGAGCTTCAAGGGTCCACTATACGGCATAAAGGGAGTACGCAAACTCCTAGGAGTCAAAAACAGACCCCTCGTTGGAACAATCATCAAGCCGAAGCTAGGACTGAAGACTGCGGACCATGCGAAGGTGGCGTATGATGCTTGGGTGGGCGGATGTGATGTGGTGAAGGATGACGAGAATCTTAGCAGCCAACGCTTCAATCCCTTTGAGGAGCGTGTTGTGGCAACTCTGGAGATGCGGGACCGTGCTGAGGCGGAAACTGGAGAAAAGAAGGTGTACATGGTTAACGTCACCGCGGAGACAGAGGAGATGCTGAGGCGGGCGCAGTTTGTTGTGGACCATGGCGGAAGATACATGATGGTTGACATTCTAACCTGTGGCTTCTCTGCGCTGCAAACATTGCGGGAGCACGATTTTGGTCTGGTGATTCACGCCCACAGAGCCGGACATGCAGCCTTTACCAAAAACACTAAGCATGGAATCTCGATGAAGGTCATCGCAGAGGTTGCCCGAATCATAGGCGTGGATCAGCTTCACGTGGGCACTGTTGTGGGCAAAATGTCTGAAACCCGAGAAGAGGTTGCGGAGAACTGCGAGGCACTAAAAATGGAGTTGTATGGCGTGAAGGAGGTTTTGCCTGTTGCGTCGGGCGGTCTATACCCTGGGCTGGTTCCTGCTTTGATTCACTTCTTTGGGAAGGATTTTGTGATTCAGGCGGGCGGAGGAATCCATGGACACACAGATGGAACAGTCGCTGGAGCCAGAGCTATGCGGCAAGCTGTAGATGCGACACTGCAAGGAATATCGTTGAAGGAGTATGCTAAGACTCACAAAGAACTGCAAGAAGCACTGAACATTTGGAAGTAAAACAGCAGTATGGAATGATGTCCTTTCCTTCTTCTATTGTGTCTGCCTTTTGAATGGGGTTTTGTACCCTTTTGCCATTAATCTTGTTTCGATGGCGCTCTTCAAAGCCCCTGCTCCTTTTCCTGTCTTTAGGCTCGTCGTGAATACGCTGTGTTCTACCGCAGATGGGTTTCCGTCGCTTATTCTGTTAATGAATTCGTTAAGGTTAGCCTCAAGCTCCTTTGTGGTTGTTTTATCTGTTTTGTTGGCAACCACTACTGGTAATTCGCCTAGAATGTCCGTCAAGAACTGCACCATCTCCACGTCCACTGACTTGAATCCCTTCTTTTCTAGGCGCCATGTTACCTCCAAGAACGTGGATATGTCAAAAACAGTCACAGCCAGCACTATGTTTTGGGCGTTCGACTCCAAGAACGCGACGATTCTTCTGTTAACTTTTTCTTCGAACTGCTGAGAGACCCCCCTCCTTTTGCCTAATCCCGGCAGGTCCACAAGAATCAGTCCGTCGTTTAGGGGATATTTTTTGATGGTCCGTGTTGTTCCGGGGCGCTTTCCCGTTGCTATGTTCAATCCTGAAAGTGCCTTGATGAGGCTGCTTTTGCCTGCATTCGGTCTCCCAGCGAAAACCAGATACTTCTCTTGCATGTTAAACAGTAAAGCAGACCTGACTCTTGAATGTAACCTAAAGAACGCTCAAATTTGCTTTAGCCTCTATCCTTTTTGTTGCCGAAAAATTAGCTAAGGCGCAAAGGTTTTTGGCACATGGATTTCTTTGGCTTTCTTATCTGTGAAGATTCCTAGGCTTGCGTATCTGTCTTGGCTGTCCGGCAACACAGTCACAACAGTTTCTCCCTTCTTCATCTTTTTTGCCAGTTGTACAGCTGCGTCTACGTTGGCGCCTGATGATATTCCTGCGAAGAGTCCCTTTTCTCTGGCTAGTAGTCTGCTCCAGCTTACGGCGTCTTCGTCGTTAACGTTTATCACCTTGTCAATGAGTGATTGGTCTACGATGCTTGGGATGAAGCCGTCTCCTATGCCGTCTATTCTGTGGTTGCCAGCTTTTCCGCCCGTAAGTTCCTGTGAGCTTGATGGTTGAGCCGCCACTATTTTCACGTTGGGGTTTACTTCTTTCAGGGCTTTGGCGACTCCCATGAGGGTGCCTCCTGTGCCTACTCCAGCTACGAAGGCGTCAACCCATCCGTTTGGGACCTGTTCGATGATTTCTTTGCCCATTATTATTCTGTGGGCTTCTACGTTGTCGTAGTTGTCGAACTGGGCGGGCATCCACCAGCCCGGCTGCTGTGCCAGTTCCTTTGTTTTTTGGACTGCACCTTTGAGTCCGTCGCATTCTGGGGTTGATATGACTGTTGCGCCGTAGGCTCGCATGAAGTTGCGTCTTTCTTCGGTCATGGTTTCGCACATGACGATGACTACTTTGTAGCCTTTGGCTGCGCCTGCCATGCTGAAGGCTATTCCTGTGTTGCCGCTTGTGCCTTCAACGATTGTGTCTCCGGGTTTGAGGTCGCCCCGTTTTTCGGCTTCTTCAATCATGTATTTTGCTATTCGGTCTTTGATGCTTCCGCTTGGGTTCACGTACTCCACTTTTGCGTACAGGTTTGCCTTGAAGGTGCTGAAGACTCCTTTTGGGCTGTTCAGTTGGATGAGGGGCGTGTTTCCCACAAAATCTAGGACCGACTTTACTGCCATTGTGCAACCTTTCCCTGAACCGTGACGATTTGTTAGTCTATTAAAACTTTCTGTTTCTGGAATCAGTTCGGACCGAAAGTTACAGATTCAAGTAAAACAAAATAATATGTACATCACAAGAGCTGAGTGAAACATTTGGTCAAACAATCTTCGGTTCTAGAGAAACTGCGCAAACAGAAGATAAGTTTCGCGGGTTTTCCCACTCCTCTCCAGAGAATGCCGCGCATATCAAAGGCTCTAGATGGTCCAAGCCTCTTCGTTAAACGGGATGACATGACGGACTTAGCCTTTGGAGGCAACAAAGCACGAAAACTGGAGTTTCTCTTCGCAGACGCCAAAAACATGGGCGCCGACGTGATGATTTCTGTGGGTGCGGTTCAGTCTAACTGTGTCTGCATGGTTGCCTCTGCTGCTCGGCGTCTTGGAATGAAGCCTGTGTTGGTTCTTGTGGGAAAGGAGCCTGAGGTGCCTGATGGTAATCTGCTTTTGGATAAGCTGCTGTCTGCGGAGATTCACTTCATAGACGACTATGGTCCGCAGGTTGACGCCTTCATGAACAGTTTAGCCGACGAATACAGAGCTAAGGGACACCGCCCTTATGTTATTCCCGCTGGCGCCTCAATCCCCTCCACTGTCCCCGGATACGCCCTAGCCATGGAAGAAGTGGTCAACCAATTCAACCAAATAGAAGAACCTTTAGACGCTGTGGTCTGTGCCTGCGGAACAGGCGGAACCCAAGCTGGCTTAATCTTTGGCGCCAAACTGCTTGACGTCAAAGCAAGGATTGTGGGTGCAAGCGTTTTTGCGAGCAGGGCAGACGCCTCCAGCACTATAGTTGGGCTGGTTAATGGCGCAGCAGAGCTTCTTGACGTTGACCTATCCATCGCCCCCGAAGATGTGACGGTGTTTGATGAGTACATCAAGGAGGGCTACGGAATACTAAACAAGGACGTGACTGGCGCCCTCAAGCTTGTGGCAGAAACTGAGGGAATTTTCATTGACCCTGTGTACACTGGCAAGGCGATGGTGATGATGATTGACCAAATCAAGAAGGGCTACTTCAGCAAAGACGACAACGTGGTATTCTTTCATACAGGCGGGCTCCCAGCACTCTTTCTGTACAGAAACCAGCTCGGTAAAGCTTAAACCTGCATCTGCTTTCCTTGGTCAAAATTTCTTGACTAACTAGGCGATACGCTTGGTCAAGGTTTCTTGACAAAAACGCTTTTCAATTCAGTTAGTGTCTTACATTATTTGATTCAGAGATGGGGGAAGAAAGAAAAGCTTTCATGCTATTCGTAAGCTCTTGTATCGTTCTAACACTTCTCTTGATACCTTTTGTTAGTGCAAATGAAGGAGATTGGAGAAGTTTAGAACCTCTGCCCTACAGCCAGATCGGGGTTAGAAGTAGCAGTTGTGGATGGTAAAATATATGCAATTGGAGGAACGTCGGGCAATACTAATGAAATGTATGACCCTGCTACAGACACATGGCATATTAAATCTCATATGCCTTCTCGTAAAATCGGTTTTGGAATAGCTGTTTACCAAGATAAGATATATGCCATAGGCGGACAAAGTGGATACAATATGAGCGGTTCTGGAGCGCCCATTTTTTCTCCCTCTGTTGAGGTTTATGATCCTTCAACAGATACTTGGGAAACCAAAACCTCGATGCCTAAGCCAAGAACATATTTAGATGCAAACGTTGTCAACGACAAAATCTATCTGATAGGTGGATCAGGTGGTCCTTATGCAAATCAAGTTTATGACCCCTTAACAGATACGTGGACGGAAATTGAAACACACGCAAGAGCTTCATACCCCTATTCGTACCCCTTGTCTGTTTATCTTTACGTTTCTGCTGTTATAGACGACAAAATTTACATAATAGGCGGCATTTATGGGAAGGATTCGGTTCAGATATTTGATCCTCGGCTTCAAACATGGAAGTCAGGAGCTGACATTCCTTTTTATAAATCTCGCTCTGGATGCGCTGCAACCACCGGAAAAAAAGCACCTAAAAGAATCTATGTATTAGGTGGAGGGGATTATTTTACTACTAGTAGAAATGAAATTTATGACCCTGAAAGTGACACATGGACTACAGGAGAACCGATGCCGACCTCTCGCCATGATTTAGCCGTTGCCGTTGTAGATGATAAAATATACGCAATAGGTGGAAACACTGGATATTTGGGAACAGTAACTGGAGTAAATGAACAGTATACACCCGCTGGTTACATCCCAGAGTTTCCCGCATGGCTTGTTCTACCTTTGTTTCTGGCTGCAACTTCGGTAGTCATATTTTATCGCAAAAGGATGCGTGGACGTCTGCACATTTCAAGTTGACTACTGCTGCTGTTGAGGCTGAAAGGTTTAATATGTTCTTTTTGTTGTTTTACCGTTAGGTGAATAGACTTGAAGTTGTTTACGGTTGGTCCTGTAGCCTGCTATCCCCAAGTTCTAGAAGCCATGGGACGGCAGATGATTAGTCACCGCAGCAAAGAATACAAACAATTGCATGTTGAAACAGT
>CAZJLG010000112.1:0-5163 GCA_964546665.1 uncultured Candidatus Bathyarchaeia archaeon | reverse complement strand
TGTGCCTCAACATAAGCGAAATGCTGAAGCTGCTTAGGAGAACAGGAAAAGACGAATCTGTTGAGTTGTCTCTAGATGACAAGACTGGAAAACTGAGAATTGCGATTAGAGGAACTTATTCTCGAACCTTTAATATGCCCACTTTGGAGGCTATGGATGAGGAAGTTCCCACTCCTAAAGTCAACTTCAATGTGAAAGCCAAGACTACGACCCAGGGACTACGGGAGGCTATAGAGGACGCGTCTCTGGTGAGCGATCATGTTCGAATCGAGGCAGATGCAGAGAAGATGGTTATGAACGCCTCAGGCGACATTATGGGGGCTACAATAGAGTTTAAGGCAGGTGATGACGTGCTTCTGGAGATGGCGGCGAAGGAGGCTTCTAAGGCTACCTTCAGCTTAAGTTACCTGTCAGAGATAGTTAAGGCGGCTGTGCCCACATCAGAAATTGTTATCATAGAATTTTCAAGCGACATGCCGATTAAGTTGGATTTCCAGCAGGAAAAAGATGGGCAGCTAAAGTTCTTCTTGGCTCCAAGAATAGAAGTAGAGTAACCAAAATATACTGGAGGTTAAGCAGTTACTCACTGCTTATGACCGGGCAAAATATCCTTTCATGAAAGAGGCTGCTGATAAGGTAAGAGAGAAGGGAATAGACTTTGAGGAACTAGAACGAGACGACTTTTATCTCCCCTTCCTCGATCGAGCTGAGAAACGTGTTGAAGACGCATTACGAGACGTGTTAGCTTATGCCAAACTTGAGCCAGTCAACAAAATAAGTGATACAGAAGTGGAGATTGAGGTTTTTTCTTTTCCTTTAGCAGTCATGTTGGTTGTTGGAACCGAAGACTCTTTTATCAAAAGCAGGTTTGCGTTAGCTGAAGCAAAACGTGCTTCGGCCTTACTAAAAGATGAGGAGAAAGAGAAGCTGCTGGAGGTCGCCAACAACTTCGACTGGAATGTAAAGCCGATTGACGATTCCCACCTAGAACATTATGCTTTTGCTGTTCGTTTTCCAGTTTTCTTGAAGAATGCAACAGGCTTTCACGATAAACACTGGAAACTTGTTAATCAGAAGATGGTTAACGGGAAAGTTTATCTTACAAAACAGAAAGCCAGCCGTTTGCTAGAAGAGGAAGTACGCAAATATATCGAAGGCAGGCTAGACACGAAGATAAAGTCTCTTCCTCCTGGTATCATGGCTCGAGTAACACGGTTGAGGCAGCTGGCTGCAGAACGTCAAGAGCAGATCAAGCGTGACGAGATGCCGGATCGTGTGGTGATGGAGGCTTTTCCTTCCTGTATTAAGGGCGTGTATGAACGGATTGCGGCTGGTCGCCCTGCGTCTCATATTGGTAGATTCGCGTTGACTTCTTTTCTGTTAAATGTTGGAATGAGCGAGGAGGATGTTTTCAAGTTTTTCCGCGCCGTCTCTGACTTCAATGAACGAATGACCCGCTATCAGGTGGAGCACATAGCCGGAACAAGAGGTGGGGGAACAAAGTATACTCCCCCTAACTGTGCCACGTTACGCACTCACGGCATCTGCGTCTCGCCAGAACCCGAATGCAATAGGGCAGTGAATCCTCTTGTTTGCTATAAGCGAAAACTAAAAAATTTGCCTGAAGATGAGCCAACTGATGACAAATGAGTCTCTTCAGGCAGCTCTTTGTGGCTAGCTTTTTATCAGAGTTGTTGAACATATGCTGCTCTAGTCTTCGTTATACTCGTTTTGTGCTAGCTCTACTGATTTAGTGTCTTCGTGTTCTTTTCTTTCCAGTCCAAGCTTCTTTTTCTTTTTGATTTTTTCTCTTCCAAGCATGAAACTGTATTCGGCTTCGGTTATCTCGTCGTTCTCCAGCATCTCTTCCAGCTGTTTATCATCGTAAATGTCGGTGGTCTCGGTTTCAGTTTTTTCTTCTTCCTCTTCTTCGCGGATACGTTCACTCTCTTCTTCTCGCATTTTTACTCAAAAGTACTAGCTTTCATGTTTCATATAAAGCCATCCACAATTCAGTTACATCTAGCTTTGTCACCTTAAAACCAGAAAATCTGTTGCCTAAGACCTTTCTGGGTGGAAAGCGACGTTAATCGTTTTAAATATTGTTTTGGTTCTATTATATTCAGCAGCATAAAGAACCTTGGCGGAATATTACATGTCCTCTTTGTCACAGAATTTTATCCGAGACAAATTCGCTGACTACTATAAACAGCATTCCGCATCTATTATGCCCCCGTCATCCCTTGAAAGGCGCGAATTCGGCTTTCTCCTGCTCGAAAAAAAGGTTATGCTCAGGCACCAGAGCTTCATTAATGCTGAACGCCTTAGGTCCGCGTTATGTAGTGTTGTGCCCTCAGACGTTTACTACTCAAGCGCCTACTATGAACGCCCCGAGGAAGAGATGAAAGAAAAAGGATGGCTGGGCGCTGACCTAGTTTTTGACATCGACGCAGACCACATCCAGACTCCCTGCGCTACAGTCCACGACATCTGGGTTTGCACTAGCTGCGGCGCTTCTGGCAGGGGCAAGTCTCCCCAAAAATGCCGCGCTTGTGGTGGAATAAAGTTTAAAGAAAAAACTTGGCCTTGTGAAATTTGTTTAGAGGCTGCCAAGGTTGAAGCCATTAAACTTGTGGATGTCTTGATAGAGGATTTCGGTTTTTCCTCAGAAGTGTTGACTGTTGCGTTTTCGGGGCACAGGGGATACCATGTTCATGTAGAGAGCGAAGCGGTTCGAGGTTTGGATTCTTTGGCTCGCAAAGAGATTGTTGACTACGTTATGGGAACGGGGCTAGAAGCTGAATTTCATGGTTTGGGAAAAAGCGCTGCATTAGATAGAATGGTTGCTGGTCCAGACCTGAATGACCGAGGCTGGAGGGGACGAGTTGCCAAGGGAACATACGATTTTCTTTCAGCCGCTTCCGCAGAGGACTTGATGAAGATAGGTTTAAAGCGCCAACAGATTAAACCCTTAATTGCTTACAGCGAAGAGATTTTGGATAGCTGGAACGAGAAGGGTCCTTGGGGGGTCGTGAAGGGCATAAGCCTAGAGACCTGGAAAAAGATTGCTCAATATGGCGTGGAGAAGCAGTCTGTAAAAATCGATACTGTGGTTACCCCCGACGTCAACCGTCTGATAAGGCTGTCTAACTCGCTGCATGGCAAAACAGGCTTAAAAAAGGTCGAATTGCCTATCACAGGCATCGAAGATTTTGATCCTCTTAAGAGCGCAGTAGCCTTTAAGGAGGGAGAGGTAACTGTTAGTATTTCAGAGGCTCCTCAATTTAGGGTGGAGGACACAATCTATGGTCCCTTTGAAGGGCAGAAAATTGAGCTTCCCACTGCAGCGGCGCTAATGCTGCTGTGTAAGGGTGTGGCAAAGGTGGTGCAGTAAACTTGTATGATGAACTGTATGAAGTGTGGAAAAAGGAAAAAGAAACTTCGGAGATTCAGCGGCTACCGAAGAACTTCTACGCCAAAATTGCTTCTTACATCAAAAAAATGAAGGAAGAAAATCGGATGCTGGACAAAAAAACAGCAAAAGCCAAGCTGCTAGACAGCGAATTTGAGCATGCCAAGCTTGTGGTTGCAAACATTCTTCGATGCCGCTATGAAAAATTTCTGAAAAAAGCTGTGTCCAGAGAAACCATTGCCCGGGAAGCCTTAACTGATGAGGAAAAAAGGTTGTATGGAGAAGTTTTGCCGCTGCCCGAAGCTTACAACACCTTCTCCAAGGATATTCTATGCGGGCATATATCAAACGTCAAAAAGGATGCAAAACAGGAAATGACGATTCTGCGTTTCATTCAGGAAATCCCCGCCTTAATTGGGTCTGACCTGAAAACTTACGGTCCCTTTGCGCCAGAGGACATAGCGACTCTTCCTCCTGAGAATGCTCGAATCTTCATCAAACAAGGGGTAGCTGTAGAAGTGGATTCAACCTAAATTCCCCCCCGTTTGCTTGTTTTTGCGTTAAGCTGGGGTACAAAAATCGGCAAAAATGTATCGAAATGAACAGTCAACCAGTGCCCTCTTTTAAAGAGGCAGGTGAAATGTGCATCAAACTTTTAAAGGGGTTAGCATAGATTATTCTAGCATGAAATCGCAAAAACTTCTCAGACTAGTAAGTGAGATGCTGAAAAATTCCAAGAAAAGCGACAGAGAATTAGCCGGCATCTTAGGGGTCTCGCAGCCCACTGTATCACGAACTCGAGCCCGAATCGAAAAAGAGTACATAAAAACCTACACCATAATCCCCGACTTTGAGAAACTTGGTTACCAGATAATGGCGTTTACTTTCGCGAAAACAAAAAATTGGCCAGGAACTGACATAGCTGAAGAGCTCGTGAAAAAATCAAAAGATTGGTTAGCCAAACGTCCTAATGTTATCTTTGGAGCTGACGGTGAGGGTCTAGGAAAAGACTTGATTCTGATATCCTTCCACAAGAAATACTCTGCATACGCCGAGTTCATGCGCGCCTTTTCTATGGATTGGGGCAATTACTTGGATAGCTTCGAATCGTTCCTTGTCAGCATAGGCTCAGGATGCAAGTTAAGAGAATTTGACCTGAAATATCTGGCAGAAGACATCTAAGCATCTCGAGTCCGCTTGTCTGTGCGCAACTGTCAAAGCACAGATTTGGTAGCAGAGCATTTATTCTCTAAAAGGGAGAAGGCGTCTTCGACCGTTTTTCCGTGGTCAAAGGCGATCTCCAGATTTTTTGTTTCCGCCTCAGAGAAGCTGTTGACTGCATCAACCTTTGCCCCTGGCTTGGGTTCTCCTTCTGTAATCTTGCACAAGAAGGCGATGCTTATGACGTGTTCTCTGGGGTCCCTTTCTGGGTTATCGTATATTCCAACAAGGCTTTCCTTTAATGATGGATAGAACAGCTTGATTTTCAGGATTGTTTTTGTGTAGGCTATCCTCTTGAGGGTGGCTTCTAACGTTTCCTTGTATTGTACTCTTCCGCCGGGCAGGTGCCATTTTCCTCCGCCAACAATGCCTTGTATTCTTTTGGCGAGAACTATTTTGCAGTCTGGGGTGACTATAACTGGGTTAACGTCCACGTATGCGTTCTTCTGTGCCGTCATTTTTATCACAGCAGAATGTTATCTTTCCAGAAATGTATAAATAGTAATTAAGGGGGCTGTTTTATACCTAAC